>JAEUQD010000013.1 GCA_016789925.1 Bryobacterales bacterium
GATGCCACCCATGAAAGCGCTGAAGGAGACCATCTCCTGGAGACCCAGAAAGTACCAGGGCGCTTTGGCGGGATTCTCTGGGACATTGGGATTCGCCAGTTCCTTCAGAGGGGCATCGGAGAACAGCGAGAGAGCGACGCAAGCGAAGAGGGTGACCATCATCACGCCCAGTTCGGCATAGAAGAGGTGAGGCATCGACGGAACGGTATTCTCGGGTCCGCGGCCGACGTTGGAAGTCTTCCCGCGGACGATCGCCGCCAGGTGGTAGGTCTTCGCGGGTGCTTCAGTAAACACCGGATAGGTTTCTTCGTGACGCTCGCGAGCCAACCGGTCGTCGGCGTCCGCCGGGCGCACCATGCCGCCGTCCTTGCGGATGCGCCAGAAATGCACGCCCATCAGCGCGGCGATCGCCAGCGGCAGGATCATCACGTGCAGCAGATAGAATCGGATGAGCGCCTCGGCCCCGACCAGATCCGAGCCGAGCAGCAGTAACCGCTGCAAGCCACCAGGATCGAAGTGATCGGTTATTCCAACGGCATCGGTGATTTCACGCGGCGACTGCGCGATGTTCGCGCCAATCGTAATCGCCCAGTAAGCAAGTTGGTCCCAAGGCAGCAGGTAACCGGTGAACGAAAGCCCCAGTGTGACGACCAGCAGCCCGATGCCGATCAGCCAGTTGTACTCTCGTGGTTTGCGATAGGCCGCCGTGTAGAATGCGCGCGCCATATGCAGGATCACCGCCACCACCATCACGTTCGCCGACCAGCGATGGATGTTGCGGATCAGCCTGCCTGTCGGCACAACGAAGTGAATGTCCTTCATGGACTGATAGGCGGCCTCGGGGAAGGGCTTGTAGTAGAACATCAACAACACGCCGGTCACCAGGGCGATCAGGAATGCGGAGACAGTCATGATGCCCAGGCCCATTGTGGTCGTCCACTTCAGGCTCCAGCGGTGCGTCCTCACCGAATGCAGGTGCAGGAAGACGTTTCCGAAGACGAAGGTGGAGCGTGTCCGGTCAGTGGTCGGCGGTCCGGTACGGAAGGCTGTTTCCAGCACTCGTCGCGGTACAGCCTTGAGATTCTCGGTGAACTCGCGCAGCGCGTCTTTTCCTGCCGCGGAGGGATTCATGCCTTCACCTTCGTGCCCGGCGGGACGGTGGTCCCTTCGTCGATCGTTACGTTTCCGCCGCTGACACTGACCTTGAGCCAGGGAAGCGCGCGCGGCGCGGGTCCTTTGGTCACTTCACCGTTGGCGGCGAACCGCGAACCATGGCAGGGGCACTCGAAGCCTTCGGCCGTGGGCTTGACGACACACCCCAGATGAGTGCAGATGGTCGACACCGCGAACGTTCCTTCGGCATCCTTGAAGATCGCGATCGCGCGGCCCGGCGGAACGAAGGCTTCGCCGGCGGGCAGTGTCTCCGGCAGCGCCACGCGGAACTTCTTCGACGGAGATGCGAGCACCGCCGCTTTCGGCAGTTTCAGCATGCCGGCAAGGCCGAACAGCAAAGCGCCGCCCATGGCCCAGAGCGAACTCAAGCCCAGCCAGTCCCGGCGGGCTACGGGATCCGGATCAAGACGGGAACGGGCAGGTTTGGCAGTGGTCGTCATTCACTCCTCCATGAGGTGGTATAGGAGACGCGCTCCATGGAAATCGCATCCACCGGACAGCGCATGGCGCAGGCGGCGCAACGGATACAGCGGTCTTCGTCCTTGAGAATCGCCGAGTGCTCGCTCAGGTCCTCATCGGGACCCAGTGCAGCCTGAATGGCGTCGCGAACTTCGTCGGTCTGCGCGATCTCGCTGAGTGGCGTGAGTTTGAGGCAGAGAGTGGGACACACGTCGGCGCAGCCGCCGCAAAGCACGCAGCGCATGCTGTCGAACACCGGCGTGACCCCGCAATCAAGGCACCGCGACGCCTCGCGCGTTGCCTGTTCCGAGGTGTACCCGATCTCGACCAGCGCCTCGGGATGGTGGAGGCGTTCGTCCGGGTGGGCGAGCGGAACGGCCACGCGCCGGATCGCTTCGTAGCCGCGTTCGCGCCGGTACCGGTCCTGGACCAGGTGGGCGGTGACCGCCTGAGCGGTGAGAGTCTTGCCGGTAAGGTACTGATAGACCGAGCGCGCCGCAGCCTTCCCGGAAGCGACTGCATCGATCAGCAGGCGCGTTCCATGCGCGAGGTCGCCCGCGACAAATACGCCCGGAGCCGTCGTTGCCAGCGTTTTCGGATCGGTCTTCGGCCAGCCGGGCCGGAACTGCTCGATGTCCGTCCCGCCGTCTTCCAAGAATCCCAGTTGCGGAGACTGTCCGACCGCGAGCATCGCCGAATTGCACGCTACCGTGATCTGGTCGTTGTCGTCATAGAGCGGCGAGAATTTCCGGTTCTCGTCGTACACGCGCAAGCACTTCCGGAACCGTACACCGGTCACCGCCCCTGCGGCATCGCGCTCGATGGCCACGGGCCCCCAACCGTTCAATCGCTCGATCCCTTCTTCGTCACCTTCCACGATCTCGACGGTGTCGGCGGGCATCTCTTCCAGACCTTCCAGCGAAACCAGCCGCACACGCGAAGTGCCGGGCAGTCGGGCCGCCGTCCGTGCCGTGTCGTAGGCGATTTGCCGCAGGACCGAGCGGGCTACGTCATAGGCCACGTTCCCACCGCCCACAACCACCACTTCCCGGCCCACTTCCAGCGGTTCCCCGAGCGCCACCGCGCGCAACAGGTCGACGCCGCCGAATACGCCAGGTCCACGCTCGCCAGGCAGTCCGAGGCTCCGTGACGACTTCGCACCCACTGCAATGATCACTGCCGCATAGTCGCGGCGCAGCGTCGCGAACGAAATGTCGCGCCCCACAGCGACTCCGCAGCGGATCTCCACGCCTAACGCGCGGATGACGTCCACTTCACGTTCGATCACTTCGCGTGGCAACCGGTAAGCCGGCACACCGACGGCCAGCATGCCCGCCGCGACGGGCTCGATTTCAAAAACCACCGGCTTGCAGCCGAGTAGCGCCAGGTCATGAGCCGCCGAGAGGCCCGCAGGTCCAGCGCCGATAATCGCAACGTTTTGTCCGTTTGCAGGCGACAAAAAACCATCCATCGACGAACGAAGCAACGCCGCCATCTCTTCGGCGTTGGCGGCGACGGGCGGCTCGAAGTTCTGCACGTCGCGGAGAACGCTCTGCGCGCCGTTCGCCTCGGGCCCATGCAGTTCGCAAACAAACCGCTTGAGCGCCCGGATCGCAATCGGGCGGTCCGCTCCGACAAACGCGCCATCGTCATCCACCCTGGGAACCTTGCCCCTCCGGCAGGCGGCTTCGCACGGTGCACCGCACACGCGGCCGCAGATGGACGCAAACGGGTTCGGACCGCGCGCGATGAGATATGCCTCGTGATAGCGACGTTCGGCGATCGCCCGGACATAGCCACGGGCATCGGTGTGCACCGGGCAAGCAACTTGGCAGGAAATGAGGTTCTGGTAATAGTTCGGTCCTGGAACACCGGCATGGAGTGGGGTCATGACCAGATCTCCAGTCCCATCTCATGTGCGCGCCCTTCGGAGGGCGCATAAAGGCCGCGCGCGATCAGGCAACCCAAGCCGATCCCCTCACCTCTCCCACAGGGGTTTTCCATTAGTTCCGCCAGGGTCCAACGTCCAAGTACGCCTGTGATGGCGACATGCAGCTCCTTTGCAGCTCGATGAAAACTACAGAAACTGGATTCCGGGCGCGTGGAATGGCAGTAGTCGCCGACAATGGTTCCTTGACAGGCTTCCACAATGTCGAGCAAAGTCACGGCAGCCGGTTTCCGGGCGAGACGAACGCCACCCTTCACGCCTTTCTCGGCCTCCAGAATTCCCCTTTTCACCAAGTGGCGCACCACTTTGGCCAGGTACGTGGGCGATTCGCCGAGCGATTCCGCCAGCCGACGGGGAGACCAACAGGCGTTGGGCTCCTGCTGGGCCAGGAGGAGCAGAGTTCGAAGAGCGGAGAGGGACGTTTTTCCGATCATGCGCAAACTGCGATAACACGGATATAATATATCCGAATTTATGCCCCGTCAACCAAATTCTTTCGCCCCTCTCCCCCGCGAGCACGGCGCCTGGGGCCTCCTTCTCCAGTCCTTCATTGCAGGCGCCGTGTTGGGAGGGCGCTGGACATGGCTGTTGATGCCCGCGTGTGGATTGGCCCTATTGGGCTTTCTTCTCAAAGAGCCTTTGATCACCCTGGCGCGGCAGCGTTTTGTCTGGCGTCAGGAAATGCCGGAGTCACGGCTGGCCTTGCCGTGGCTGTTCGGCGAATCGCTCCTGATTCTCCTCTGTTTGGGAACTCTGGCGGCACAGGGCCCGCTACTGGAACTGGGCGGTTTGGCTGGCGCGGGCTTCCTGTTGACGGTCGTCGCGGTGTGGCTCACGGTGAAGAACCGCCAGCGCTCGATGGTCCTTCAGATTGTGAGTGCAGCCGGACTCTGCTCGTCCACGCTGTTGGCGGCCTTGGCCGCCGTGGGGAGCATCCCAGCCTGGGCGTGGACGCTCTGGGCGATCCTCACGGCGCATGCCGCGTCGGCGATCCCGGTCGTCCATGTCCGATTGCAGATGAAGATCGCGGCGCGGAGTAAGACACCGGCTGAGACCCCTCAAATGGCGGCTTGGGTCTGGTGGCTTCCGCTGGCGGCTCTACCCGCTCTCATCTATAACGTAGCGCTGGCCTTGCCGCTGGCCTTCTCCTTCGCTGCCACCATTGCTGAACGAAGGCGGCTGGGGTCTGACGAGGGGCTGCAGGAGCCACTCAAGAGGGTCGGGCTTCGGCTGCTCGCGGTTTCGATCGCGCATACCCTCCTTACGATCGCCGTCCTGTGGCGGAATTAAGCCGCGGTCAGGAACCGTGCAACTTTGTCCCGCTCCCCGGCCATGGCTGTCCACGCGTCGTCGATCTCTCGGATCTCGGGCGGCAACAGATGCCAGGACAGCGGAGCGTCGGTAGTCGGGTTGGCGAAGTCCACGAACTCAACCTCAACGCCGCGGCCCTTCAGCATCGCCTCCGTGATCAGCTTCTGTTCGATGTCGCGGCGCGTCCTCTGGCTGGCGTTACGGACGTTGAGCAGCGCTTCGAGCGGCGCATGAAACTGGAACGACCAGATGGGAGGATTCGAGCGCGCCTTGGGCGAAGGTTTGCAGCCGGTGATGCTCACGACGAGAATCCGCTTCACCCGCGAGCCCTTCACCGGTACCGCGTCGCGCAGCCATTGCGTCAAACTGGCCGTGCCGAAGTTGTCGAAGTAGCCGCCGTCGACAAAGTGTACTATCTCGCCCCGGTCGGCCCGAGCAGCCGGCGATACAAAGGGAAACGTCGCCGAAAGCCGCGCGGCGGTAAGGGGAGAAAGATCGAGGCTGGGGTGGATTTCATAGAAGGTGCGGCGAACGTTCACTCCGGGATGTATCGGATCGAGATCGGTGGTGGGTATCGTAATCCGTTCCCCCGTTTGCACTGCGGTCGTGTTGAACAGGACAGCTGGCATCTCGCCGCTGCGCACCTTAGGGCGCCACTCCGAGAGGTTCGGCGGAAAATTCCAGTCCCGCTCCCAGGCCCGTTCGAGCGCCCAACCGCGGTCGAACGAATCGGGCAGGATGGGTAACAGTAACCGGATGAAGTCCGCGTAAAGCAAGCCCCAGGCGACCGAATCGAGGCTCGACCGCGTGGCCGCCTTCATCACGTCCTCGGGCCTCGACGCACCTTCGAAGCGGGTTTGCAGCCAGTAAAGGGAACCGACGCTGCCGCCGGAGACGCAACTGATGAGGCGGACGCGTTCGGCGAAGCCCGGCAGTCTTGAAAGCTCGGTAAGAACCTTCGCGGTCCAGGCAGCCAGGTGAATCCCGCCGCCGGCCGCCGTCACGAGAATGGCCTCCGGCTGCCTCGAAGCGAGTAACGTATCCTGCGGCGACAGCGGCTCGATGGACTTCGGCGTGACTTTGAACGTGTGGTCGGTGGAGCGGAACATCGCCAGAGCGGCCACGATCGTGATGAGAAACGTCAGGGTCGGCACGTGCCAGTAGTCCAACAGGAAAGTGATCCCTGCGAGGCTGGACACACCGAGGGAGAGCAACAGAAACAGACTGGCCAGCGTCGAGATCTCTCCGGCCCTTCTCGTCCCGGTCGCCAGCAGAAGCCAGTGAGAAACACCCAGAGCGATGTAGAAAAGGAATGTCAAAAGTACCCATCCGAACCCGAAAAGATGCTCCGCGCCCGGACGGCCCTGCGGGTCCAAATAGCCCGGTCCGAGCCAATGGATGAGCGGCAGAAGAAAGCCGATATGAGCGTAAACCCAGTCGACATTGTGAAGGGGAAACCAGGATGCCAGGATCATGGCGGCAAGCCCACCCAACATCGACACTAGCTTCGTCCCAGTACTACCCGTGGTCGAGACTTTCCAGACCTTGACCAGCGACGGCGCGGCCAGAGCCAGACTCGCCACGAACAGCCAGCCGATGGGCGGAGTCGCCGAAAGTAACGCTGGAATACCGAATCGTTGCGGCCCGTTGGCTACAATCACCCAGAAGCAAACTACAATCGAGGCTGCCGCCATCAAAGCGGAGCCGGCGACCTTCCATAGGTGCTTTGGCTGGACATCGAAGATACCGCGCAGGAGCGCCGTGCGCGGCGCCCAGAAGCTGAGGAGTAGGAGCAGAACCAGAAACAGGATTGGGAATCGAAGCACGGACGCCAGGGATAGCCACGACATGGCCAAATGCTACTCGTCGCTGGGTATCGGATGCAACTTGTTCAACTTTTCGGGATGTCACTTTGGGGGGGGATTGACTTGTGCCTTGGGATGTTATAGCGTTCCGTAATCTGAAAACGGTGCCAATTCCGTAGAAACGCAAGAAGGGTGAATACTATGTCCAAACTCGCTTGGGTCCTGACTCTCGCCATCGGCGCATTGCCTGCGATGGCTCAAACCACTTCCACTGAAGTTTTGGGAACAGTCACCGACTCCACTGGCGCCGTTGTTCCCGAAGCCGAAGTGACTCTCCTGCGCGTTGCGACGGGAGAGCGACGGCAAACCAAGACAGACTCGAGCGGCAACTACTCCTTCCCGCTCATCGAGATTGGCGATTACACCGTGACGGTGTCGATGTCCGGCTTCAAGACGCAAACGCAGACCGGCGTCGCCGTCGCTTATCAGCAGAAGGCCCGTGTCAATGTCGCACTCGAAGTCGGCGCAACCACCGAGCGCGTCGAGGTCCAGGCGACCGGTGTGGAACTGAAGACCGACGACGCGGCCGTGTCGACCACGATCGAGCGCCGCCGGGTGCAGGAACTTCCGCTGCTGGGCCGGAACTTCGCCAGCCTCGCCATCCTCACACCGGGCGTGCAGTACGGCACGCGCATGGGCCAGGGCATCAACACGAATACCGGTTTCCCCTTTCCCGGTTCCGCCACGACTCTGAGCGCCAACGGCCAGCGCGACGCCAATCAGAACATTTCGATGGACGGCGTGGTCGCGACAGAACCCCTGGTAAATCAGGTTCTCTTCAATCCATCCATTGACGCCATCGAAGAAGTGAAAATCCAGACGGGATCGGTATCGGCCGAGTATGGCCAGAACAACGGCGCGGTCGTCCAGATCGCGCTCAAAAGCGGCACCAACAACTTCCACGGCACCTTCTTCGACTTCATGCGTAACAACATTCTCGATGCGCGCGACTATTTCCTCAACTTCGAACTTCCTCCGGGCACCGCGGAGCGCAAGAAGAACGCACTCCGCCGCCATCAGTTCGGCGCATGGCTCGCCGGCCCCGTCAAACTCCCCGGCTACAATGGCAAGGATCGTACCTTCTGGAGTTTCAATTACGAAGGCGTCCGGCAGACAGTGGAAGCGGTTTCGCAGGCGTTCTGGTTCCCCGAAGAGTTCCGCCGCGGCGACTTCTCTTCCCTACTCACTCCTCTGATCCGCAACGGCCTTCCAGTGCGCGCACCGATCATCATTCACGACCCGGTAACCGGCGAACCCTTCCGCAACGCTCAAGGCCAGATCACGAATATTATTCCGCCCAGCCGAATCAACCGGAACGCACAGAACTTCATCAACACCTACCTTCCGTTGCCGCAGTTCCGGCCCGAAGACAACCTCGACATCAATGTGATTGCGAGCGTTCCGTCAATCCTGGACCAGAACCAATACTTCGCCCGCGTGGACCACAACTTCAGCTCTACCGACCGCTTGTTTGTCCGCTACGCAGGACAGCGTACGAGCTATGACAACCGGTCCCTCAACCCCAACTTCAATACGAACTTCGGGCTACGCCCGAATAACATCGCTTCCCAATATCTCCACATCTTTCGTCCGACCATCATCAACGAGTTCCGGTTCGGTTATAATCGTGTCGATCACGACCAATCCAATCCACGCACCAATACCGACTTCGACGTGGACACCTTGGGCATTGGACAGTTCCGCGTCGCCGTCGACAATAACCGGAAGTTCCGCCCCCTTGAGGCAGCGATTCCACCCACCGGGATCCTTGGGGGCGACTCGGGCGCACGGATCGACTTCAACGACACCTATCAAATTTCGGATAACTTCTCGATCATCCGCGGGAACCACACTTTCAAGATGGGAATGGAATACCGCCGGCTCACCATCGAGCGCGCCGCCGCCAATGTACCCAACGGCAATCTGAGCTGCTGTCCGGGTGGTTACGCCCTTGCGGGCTTCCTCATGGGCTATCCCAACGGGTCTTCCACGGCCGAAGGGTTGCTCCTCCAGAAGCCCCGCCAGCACCGCTGGAGCGGATATTTTCTCGATGAGTGGAAGGTCACCCGCCGCCTCAGTATGAATATCGGCGTCCGTTGGGATTACTTCGGCCTCGCCAACGACCTCAACCGGACGTGGCGTTCGCTGCGCTTCGACATTCTCACGCAAGCCGACAACGGCCAAATGCTGCCCACAGTCGTTCCTGAGCCCGGCAAAGACTACAAGTTCTACGATCCCGAAGAGCGCTTCTTCATGCCCCGCCTTGGGATCGCTTATCGCGCGACGGACAAGTGGGTGATCCGCACGGGCGCCGGGTGGTACGCCAACGCCCAGCAGCTCAACAACTTCTCGATTCTGAATCTTCAACCGCCACTCTCGGGAACGTTCGGATTCCTTCAGGTTACCGACGTCGCTCAAGTAATCCCTTACTCTTACGGCGGACAGAACTACCAACTCCAGACGCGTCGATTCCGTCCCGGCTCGACGATCCTCACTCTCGACAATCCCTTCCCGGGCCAGGGAACGGCCGCCGCACGTACCAACGTGCTGACGATGATCCCCAACAATAAGGCAAGCCACTACATCCAATGGAGCTTCGATATTCAGCGGTCCCTGCCGTTCAGTACGATCCTGACGGTCGGCTACGTCGGTTCCAAGACAAGCCATTTGGACAACACTGTTCCCAATTTCAATACTCCAGGCCCTTCTCCCGACACCGACGTCAACCGCCGCCGACCCTATCAAGCCTATGTCAGCGCTGGTGAGGGAAACACTGCCCGGCTCCTCAATGACGTCCGGTATCTGGACAGTTTCGCGAACGCCAGCTATCATGGCTTGCAAGTCCAGGCTCAGAAACGCTATAGCCATGGTGTTACCCTCGGGCTCGCCTACACGTTCAGCAAGTCACTCGGCGAAGGGTATGGTCGCAACGACCCGGCCGGCGACGTTCAGTCCACCTACCAGAACCCCAACGACCGCCGGAACGACCGCACCCGTTATGGCTTCGACATTACGCACAGCGCCATCACCAATTTTGTCTACGACCTGCCTTTCTTCAAGGGATCGAGCAGACTGGTGAAGTCCGCCTTCGGCGGATGGCAAGCCAGCGGCATTGTCACCCTCCGCACCGGCCTGCCTTTTGCGCTCTCCGGCGGAAGCTTGAACACCGGCAACAGCAGCACCCGTCCCGACCGAGTCGCCGACGGCCGCCTGTTCGGCAACGCCACGCGCAAGTTGTGGTACGACCCCACCGCCTTCCGGCGTACCGACTGCAACATCCCTAACCGACTGGACCTTTGCCATTACGGCAGCGCCGGTAACGGGATTCTTACGTCGCCCGGCACCACGTCCGCCGACTTGTCCATCGGCAAGAACTGGGCGGTTCCCCAACTCGGCGAACAAGGCCGGCTCCAATTTCGGGGTGAGGCCTTCAACGCCTTCAATACGCCACAGTTCGGTACACCGAACGGTCTCGGTTATGCCGGGCTCGACTCAGTGGTGCCCGACGCGCCAAGAGTCGGCGAGGTCCGTAGCCTGCGCAACTCGATGCGCATCTTCCAGGTCGCTCTGAAACTGTATTTCTAGAGAGGAAGCGCACAGGCCCGGCGGCGGGCGCCAAGCCATAGAGACGCAGGTCCCGCCGCCGAGGTCCGTTGTGCGCGCGTTCCTCAAGAAGCGGGCTTAAGCCAGAATTTCCTGTACGACGCGGCCGTGCACATCGGTCAACCGGAAGTGCCGGCCCTGGTACTTGAATGTCAGGCGGGTGTGATCGATTCCAAGACAGCGGAGAATTGTCGCGTGCAGGTCGTGGACGTGCACCGGGTTCTCCGCAATGTTATAGGAGTAGTCGTCCGTCGCGCCGTAGGTAACTCCGGGCTTGATTCCGCCGCCGGCCAGCCACATAGTGAAGCAGCGCGGATGATGGTCTCGCCCGTAGTCTTCCTTGGTAAGTTTGCCCTGGCAGTAGACAGTCCGGCCGAATTCCCCGCCCCAAACCACCAGCGTGTCTTCAAGCAGACCGCGCTCCTCCAGATCGGTCAGCAGCGCGGCGCACGGCTGGTCAACGTCGCGCGCCTGGCCGGGAATCTGCGAAGGCAATTTATTATGCTGGTCCCAACCGCGGTGGAACAACTGAACAAACCGTACGCCGCGTTCCGCCAGCCGCCGCGCTAGCAAGCAATTGGCCGCGAACGTTCCGGGCTTGCGCGAGTCGGGCCCATATAAGTCAAATGCCTTCGCCGGCTCTTTCGACAGATCGATTAGCTCCGGCACCGATGACTGCATCCGGTACGCCATCTCATACTGCGCGATCCGCGTCGCGATCTCCGGGTCGCCGATCTCCTCGAGCTTCATCTGGTTCAGCGCCACCACGTCGTCGATGAACTGCCGTCGCGCCCCGGCGTCCAGCCCCTCGGGATTGTTGATGTGCAATACCGGATCGCCGATGCTCCGAAACTTTACACCCTGATACTTTGTCGGCAGGAACCCGCTGCCCCACAACCGGTCGTATAGGGGCTGATCGGCCGGGTTGCCCGAACCCTGCGAGACCATCACGACAAAAGCCGGCAAGTCCTTGTTCTCACTCCCCAACCCATAAGCGAGCCACGCGCCGATGGAGGGACGCCCGGCGAGTTGAAATCCCGTCTGGAAGAACGTCACAGCCGGATCGTGATTAATCGCCTCGGTGTGCATCGACTTGATGAAACACACCTTGTCCGCCTTCTTAGAGAAGTGCGGCAGTAACTCGCTCATCCAGGCGCCCGACTGGCCATATTGGGCAAAACTGTACTTCGTCGGGGCAGTAGGGAACGATGCCTGAGTCGCCGTCATGCCCGTGAGCCGCTGGCCACGGCGCACCGAGTCGGGCAGATCCGAACCGAAGCGATTCGCGAGATCCGGCTTGTAGTCGAATAGATCGAGTTGCGACGGCCCACCGGATTGAAACAGGTAGATCACGCGCTTCGCCTTGGCCGGAAAGTGAAGCGACGGAAGCTCTTCGCCGCGGCCTCTCTCCTCCAGCAGCGAAGCCAGCGCGGCGACTCCAATTCCCTGCGCGGTCCGCGAAAAGAAGTAACGGCGGGTCATTTCCAATGGGTTCATCCGGTTACTCCTTGGTCACTGCTTCGTCCAGATTCAGGATCACGCTCGCCACCGACGTGTACGCTGCCAGTTCAGTGACTGGAAGATTCGCGTCGCGCGCCGACTCCCCACTGGCGAGAAGCTTCTCCGCCGCTCTCTGATTCGTCTGGAACCGGTCGAGATTCCGGTGATAACTCGCCGTCAGCACATCGGTCTCGCGCGCCGCGGGCAATCGTGAGGTGGCGAGCATGAACCCGTACTTCACACGCTCGGCGGGCGTCGCCCCGCCTTCACGCATCATCCGCTCGGCCATCTTCCGCGCGGCTTCGAGATAAGTCTCGTCGTTCATCAACGTCAGCGCCTGGAGCGGCGTATTCGTTCGCGTCTCCCGCACCGTGCACGCTTCGCGCCCCGCAGAGTCAAAAGTCATCATCCCGGGCGGCGGAACGGCGCGCTTCCAGAAGGTGTACATGCTGCGCCGGTAGAGTTGGTCGCCGGTGTCGCGCTGATAATCCGTTCCGCCGGAAAGTTCCTTCCACAGCCCGGCGGGCTGGTAGGGTTTCACCGAAGGCCCGCCCAGCTTTTCCACCAGCAATCCGCTCGAAGCGAGCGCATGATCGCGAATCATCTCCGGCGCCATACGGAAGCGGGGTCCACGCGCGAGCAACCGGTTTTCCGGGTCCTTAGCCAGCAACTCGGGCGTAGTCCGGGACGACTGCCGGTAAGTCGAGCTGGTCACAATCGTCTTGAGCAGCGCTTTCACGTCCCATCCGTTACTGACGAATTCGGTCGCCAGCCAGTCGAGTAACTCTGGGTGGACCGGCCACTCGCCTTGTGAACCAAAGTCCTCTACCGTCTTCACGATGCCCGTGCCGAACAACATCTGCCAGAAGCGGTTCACCGTGACCCTTGCCGTGAGTGGATTCTCCTTGCTGACGACCCATTGCGCAAGCCCCAGGCGATTCAGGGGTACACCTTGCGGCATGGGCGGCAACGAGGAGGGCAACGCGCGCGTTACTTTCTCTCCCGGCCGGTCATAAGCACCGCGCAAAAGGAGGTGTGTTTCGCGCACGTACGGTAGTTCCTGCATCACCATCACGGTGGGGACATTGTCCAAGAACAGTTCTCGTACCCGCCGGGCGTCGCGCAGTTCCTTCCACGCCTTCCTGATATGTTCCGGCGCGAACTCTTCGAGAAACGCCCACTCGAGTTTGTCCTTCTGCTCTTGCGTCCGCTGGGCCGGCGGAACTTTCGCGAGTTCCGCAAGCCCGGTCTTGAGTGGAATGACGGCCGCCTCACGCGGCGTGAGCACTTCGTTGTAGACCCGGACGTCGGCCAACTCGCCGTCGAACCGGAATCCATTACCGGCGCCTAGCCTCAGCGGTTCTTTCACCTGAAAATTCTGGTTGAGGTCGTCGACAATGTAGCGCAACTTCGCGGGCTTGCCGTTCAAGTAGATCTTGACTCCGTCGGCGACGCGCGTTCCATCATACGACATTGCAACGTGCGTCCAATCGGCCAGGGGAATCGCCTGTTCGGTCTCCACGCGCAAGCAGTCGTCGAGCCAGCGAACTACAAAGTTCGCCTGCACCTTGCCATCCTTCAGATACAGGCCGTAGCCGGACTCCTCCTCCACGTCCTTGGCCCGCGTGACGAGCGCGCCGCTAGCCTGCCTGGGCTTCACCCAGGTAGTGAGCGAGAACTTGTTATAGAAGCCGTAGGGCGCGACGTTCCCCGCTGTCGTGAAATTCTTGCCGTCGTAAGATCCGCCCGGGAACTGGTGCAACAGGAATGTCCGGACGCTCCAGTCCGCCGCCGGTGCCGAAGCCTCCCACTGCTGCTGTGCCCGTTGGCGTTCTTCCTTCAGGCTGGCGTACGCCTGCTCCGCCGCACTGAGTTTCGATTCAATCTCAGCCAGACGCGATTCCTGCTCCCGTGTCGGCGCGGGCACGAGCGGCGGCGAGTTACCGTACTTGAAGACTTTCCCTTTCTCAGGGATGTTATTGAAGAAAGCGTACAGGCTGTAGAAATCCTTTTGCGTGAACGGGTCGTACTTGTGGTCGTGACAGCGTGTGCAGCCCATCGTCAGGCCCAGCCAAACCGTTGAGGTGGTTTCAACGCGGTCTACTACGTACTCCACTGCGAACTCGGCCGCGATGGAGCCTCCCTCTCCGTTTCCTCGATGGTTCCGGTTGAATCCCGTCGCGATGATCTGGTCTCGGGTCGCGCCCGGCAGCAGGTCTCCGGCCAGTTGTTCCACCGTGAACCGGTCAAACGGCATATTCGCGTTGAACGCCTCGATTACCCAGTCCCGCCACCGCCACATGAAGCGTTCGGCATCGGTTTGATAGCCGTTGGTGTCCGCATAGCGCGCCGCGTCGAGCCATCGGGCTGCCATTCGCTCGCCATAGCGCGGCGACGCCAGCAGGCGATCCACCGCCCGCTCATACGCCTTCTCGCCCGTGTCTGAGAGAAACGCCTGCAAGTCGGCCGGGCTCGGCGGGAGTCCTGTCAAGTCCAGACTCGCGCGGCGGAGCAGCGTCGCTTTCGACGCCTCGGGCGAGGGCGTCAACCCCTCTTTCTCGAGCCGCGCCAAAATGAAGTGGTCAATCGGGTTGCGCGGCCAGTCCGCCTGCCGGACGCCGGCGAGTTCAGGCCGGCGCGGTGCGATAAACGACCAGTGCTTCTGCCACTGCGCGCCCTCCTCGATCCATCGCTTGAGCAATGCAACTTCCTGCTCGGTCAACGTCCGACCGGTGTGGACCGGTGGCATCCGTAGTCCCTTGGTCGCAGTCGTGATGCGCTGATAGAGTGTGCTCTTGGCGGCGTCGCCGGGCACAATCGCAAAGCGTCCGCCCAAGTCCTGCTTGGCGCCGGCCTCGGTGTCGAACCGAACCTTCGACTTCCGGTTCGTCTGGTCCGGGCCGTGGCAGAAGAAGCACTTGTCGGAAAGGATTGGGCGAATGTCGCGATTGAACTCCACCGGCGCCGCCGGGGCACTCGCGACCGTCAAGGTAAAGATACACGCCGCCCTCAGAATCATTCGGTGTCCTGGGGGCATTTTATCACCGGCGCGATATGCTAGGGAGCTATGCGCCATTCGTATCGACTCATTCTAATCGCTTTGCTCGCAGTTCCGGTTGTTTTCCCGGCCGAACTGGACCGCACCGGGAAACTCCTGGAAGAAATCTCGAATGCCTTTGGCCCATCCGGGTATGAAAGCGACGTGCGCGCCATCATGCGCCGCGAACTCGCCCCCTTCACCAACTCGATGGAAACCGATGGTCTTGGCTCACTGATTGCCGCTTCGAAAGTGGACCCGAGCGCTCCGCGGATCATGATGGCCGCCCACATGGACGAGTTGGGGATGATTGTCCGCTACATCACGGCGGAAGGTTACATCAAATTCGTCACCCTCGGGGGCTGGCTGGACCAGGGACTGATTAACCAGCGTTACTGGATCAAGACCCGCAAGGGGATGGTGCTTGGCGTCACTGGACTGAAGACTCCGCACATCATGCAGGGCAATGAGCGGTCGCAGCTCAAGGGCCGCGATGAGATCTTCGTCGATGTCGGGGCCAAGTCTAAGCAGGACGCTGAGGAACGGCTGGGCATTCGTCCCGGCGACCCGATCGCGCCCGATTCGAAACTCGCCGTCATGAACGGCGGAGCGCTGTACGTCGGCAAGGCATGGGATGACCGAGTCGGCTGCGCCGTCATGGTCGAGGTGATGCGAAAGCTGAAGGCGTCGCCGGTAGCGGCCAGCGTCTACGCCGTCGCCACCGTCCAGGAGGAAATCGGACTCCGCGGCGCGCACACGGCCAGTTACATGGTGAAACCGGACATCGGCATCTCGATCGAGTCCGGCGTCGCCGCGGACTATCCCGGCATCCGGCAGGAAGAGTCGCAGGGGCGGTTGGGCGGCGGGCCGACCTTGTTCCTGCACGACTCCTCGATGATCCCGACGCTGTCGTTCCGCGACTTCTTCATCGACACGGCCAAAGCGGTCACGATTCCCCTGCAGTTCAATGTGCTTTCGGGCTACGGCGAAGACGGTGCGGAGATGCAGAAGTCATTCTCGGGTATCCCGGCAGTCAACGTGACGGTGCCAACGCGGTACCTCCATAACCACAACGGCATCATCGCGCGGTCCGACTTCGATCAGACCGTCGACCTCATCGTCGCCGTCATCCGCAAACTCGACCGTCCCACGATTGAACGGCTGAAGCGGTTCGATTAGTCCGGCCCCAAAGGAGTATATTTGAAAGCTATGAAATCCGTTCTTACCTCCCGGCGTCAGTTGCTTGGCGGTGCAGCGCTCGCCGCCAGCGCGATGGCCCAAGGCACCCGCGGCGTCACCAAGTATGTCCGCTACCAGTATCAGAACCAGGCACGGCTGGGCATTCTTGATGGCGAGCAGATCCGCGAATTGCGCGGCGACCTGTTCGGCCAGCACGCGGAGACGGGCGCAAAGCATCCCCTGAAGTCGTCCAAGCTGCTCTGCCCCATCCCCAACCCGACCAAGATCCTTGCTCTAGCCGGCAACTACAAGAGCCACCTGGGCAACCGCCCACCGGCTCCGTTCCCGGAACCTTTCTACAAGCCGCCATCCTCGCTCCAGAATCCGGAAGATCCGATTGTCATCCCCAAGGGCGCAACCGACGTTCATTCCGAATGCGAACTGGTGATCGTCATCGGGAAACGAGCCAGCAAAGTTTCGGTAGCGCAAGCCAAAGACGTGATTTTCGGCGTCACTTGCGGCAACGATGTGTCGGAGCGTCAGTGGCAGAATGGTCCGAAAAAGGATGTACAGTGGTGGCGCGCCAAGGGTGCCGATACGTTTAGTCCGCTAGGCCCATCCGTTGTCAAAGGCCTCAATTACGGGAACCTCAAGATCGAGTGCCGGCTGAGCGGCAAGACGGTCCAGTCGGATCACACGTCGCACCTCATCCATGACTGCGAAACCACGGTCAGTTTCATCAGCCAGTACGTCACCCTCGTACCCGGCGATCTCATCTTCACGGGGACGAATGGCAAGACGATCCCGATGAAGGTAGGCGATATCGCCGAGGTCGAGATTGAAGGGATCGGAATTCTGCGGAACAAGGTGGTAGCCGGCTAACCCGGCTACCACTGCGCCGGCCTTAACGAACGCTGATCGTAGCCCGGATTCGCGTCGGGTTCTGTGGATCGTTGTTCGGGATCGAGTTGTAGATCATGTTCACCAGGTTTGCTCCCGGCGGTGACTGGAGCGGAACCCGGACGTTGATCTGCCACAGGCCCGCCGCGCCTGGCGCCGCGCCGGAATAGAGCAACTCCGCATCACGGGCATTAATGAGGACGCGCGGATTGAGCGCTGTCGGAAGCACTCCCGGAGCGGGCGCACCGTCGGGCGGCGCATTGGGGAGCACTCCATATCCGGTTCCATAGAGCGAAATGATATCTCCCGGCCGGACCGGGTTGTTCGGACCGTTGATGGTCCCGTCCTGATTCACTGCCGCAACCAGGCCAGTGCCGGTGGCGTCGGAGGTGAAGAACGCCGGCGACGCCACGTCCATTCCCAGTTGTGCCGCCGCCACGACCCGGCCCGACGATGGCTGCGACAGTTCCAGCGTCACGGAACCCGAGGTCGGCAGGTCCTTGGGCAGGAGGAAGTTGATCTGGGTGGGTGAAGTGAAGTACAACGGCGCCGGAATGTCGTTGACCGTGATCTGGAGGTCTCCCAGGCTCTTCGGAAGCGGGCTCTCCGAAGCCACCGTCAAGGTCTCCGTAAAGCGATAGGCGCGATTCCTGTTGGCAGGGTTCAGGCACACCGAAGGTGTGTCGGGACAGAGGCTGGCCCACATCCCGGGCGTCAAGCGTGGCAGGTAATTGGCGGCGTTCACGGCGGTCAGGGTCGGGAAGTACATGGCCACCCGGTGCGTGGCATCCGCCAGGTACAAGTTGCCGGACTCATCCAAAGTGATGGCCAGCGGTGCAGCCGCCGGGATCTGGTAATCCGACTGGTCGCCGCCGATCGCCAACGTGTCGAACTTCGGATAGCGCAGGGCTTGGTTCGCTCCGGCGTTACCGACCCAGATTTCCCCAGTTTGGGGACTGACGAAGACCGCGATGGGCCTGTTTACACCCCGCGCAAGCGCCAGGGCAGCCCGGGCATCGTTTTGAGCCAACGCAGATTGCGCGAAAATCAAAACGCGGTTATTCCCGTTATCGGTGACATACACACGGTCGTCGGTATCCACGCCGAGATGGCGTGGACCGTTAAACCGGTTCAGATCGGTTCCCACCACAGACGAATTCAGGTCAGCCTGTCCCAGCGCCCGGCTGGCGGCCATCCCGCTCACGAAGGGAGGATCAAAGACCAGCACGCGGTTGAGCGAGTTGTCCGACACCAGGAGGCGCCCGTTGTAGCTGAAGATAACTCCAAACGGTACGGCCATAGTGCGCGCGGTGGCGTCGGTAACCCGGCTGGTGAAACTGGATTGTCCCAGCACGAGGTCCGCCCGCATCGGCGTTTGGGTTTGCGAAAACGGCGAGGGGAAGCGCAGCACGCGACCGTTACCGGAATCCGCCACCCACAAATTCCCTTCCCCATCCACCGCCAACCCAATCGGGAAGTAGAGTCCCGAATCGTTCCTGGCATCGGTGTTGTTGGAGGGGAAATTGATGAGAGCCCTGTAGAAATCCGGCTGGCCAATCACGATGTCGGCCCGGCTTCCTTGTTTTACCGTCCGGGCGTCAGCAAAGCCCAAGACGCGGTGATTCGCGGTGTCGGCCACATACAGGCGCGGCGGCTGCGACGTCTTGTCGATCACGATGCCCGCATTCTGAAACTGAAATTCGCGGCCCTCGATGAAATTCACCGACCGGAACTCAAAGCCGATCTGCCCTAAGACGCGTCGTGCGGCATAGGGAGCTCCGGTGGACAAATTGGGTCCAGTCGAGATGTCTCCCATCGCGAGCACGCGATTGTTGTTGGCATCAACGATAAAGGTCTCCCCGTTGACAAAAGTAGCTGCCACCGGCGAGAAGAAACTCGCGCTATTCGGCTCCGCCAGGCCGCGGTTCGGGCGAATCTCACTCTGCTCCTGAGCGTCCTGTCCGATGGTGGCGCGCGCCGAAGGCGAGACCTGGGTGGCCTCGGGAGGCCACTGGTCAAATGGGTCGTAGCGCAGAATCCGGTGTGCCGGAGTATCCAGGATGAAGGGCACATTGCCGATCGTGAACACGCCTTCGGCCGGCACCATGCTTCCGCCGGTCAGAAAGACGCCGATGGACGAGGGATTGATCGCAGCCGGAGCAGGCTGGCCCTGCGTGGGAGGTGGGAGAATCCCCATGATTCGCGCTGATTCCTGCCCGTTCACAAACGGTGGCCGATACACGACAGCCCGGTTCAACCCATCGACGACAAACAGGCGCCCGCCCTGATCAAACGCCAGGGAGGAGGGCTGGAACAGCCCGGTCTTGGTTTGGCGCACGCGGACGTCGGCACTTTGCGGCAGGGATACGTTGGTCCGAAAATCGGCCTGTCCCAAGACCAGGTTTGCGGCTGGCCCGTTGGAGGCGCCCTCCCCCAGAGCGCTGGCCGGATACCGAAGGATGCGATGATTGCCCGAATCGGTCGCCCATAGATTCCCCTGGGCATCGAAGGCGATGCCGATCCGCAGCACGCCGCTGCCGGCCAGGGTCGCCAGCGATCGCTCAGTGAGCCCCCCGGTATTGTTGCCTCGCGACTGAAAATTCGGCTGGCCGATGACCAAATCCGCCAGCTTGATTTCATCCGGCTGGGCGAACGGCTGCAAGTAGCGAACAATGCGCGAGTTACCTGCGTCCGCGACGAAGAGGTTGCCTTGCCCGTCCAACGCCAACCCGGTGGGCACAGACAGCCCGCTATTGAAGCCCGATCCGGGCCCCAGGGCGAGCGTGGTCATCTTGTCGCGCTGCCCGATCACAAGGTCAGCCGCCACGCCATTCTCAAACGATGCGGCGTTGCGCCACCCCAGTACCCGATTGTTGAGTGCATCGGCGACGTAGATGAATCCGCGCGCCCCATCGACGGCTACGGATTGCGGCCGGTTCAATTCCCGCCCTTCGACGAGGTTAGGCTCGGCAGTGGTTTGTGCCAGCCGGGCATGCCCCAGGGCCCGGGAAGCCGCCGGGTTGAGCGGAATCTGTGCGGCTCCGGGAGTAAATGCCAGCAGGGATGCGGCTAGGGAAAGTACAACTTCTCGCAAGTTCTTGAATCTCATCCTCTTGACACCAGAATACTGGATTCCAGGCACAACAGCAGGAATAGAGGGGTCTGAATGGTAAGCTGGAAATTGCACGCGGGTTCTCACGTCTCCAATAAACCATCGGTTGCGGCGGTCAGTTACTTGAATACTGTTCCGCTGGTGTGGGGCTTTTTGCATGGTCCCCAGCGCGACCGCTTCCTCCTGGACTTCTATGTACCCTCCGAGTGCGCACAGCGCCTCGAAACCGGCAAGGCCGACCTCGGCATTCTCCCGGTGGTCGAGATGCAAAGGCAGCGGCTGGTGGCCATTCCCGGAACAGGAATTGCCTGCCGCGGCGCGGTTCGATCTATCCTGCTGATTTCTAAAGTAGATCCTGCCGAGATCAGGACCCTTGCCACGGACTCGGGTTCGCGCACTTCGGTTCAGTTGGCCCGTGTCATTCTGCACCACCGCTATGACGCGCAGCCCCAGTTGCTCCGGATGGCGCCCAACCTCACCCAGATGCTATCCGAAGCCGACGCCGCCCTGCTAATCGGCGACGCCGCTCTCCGGGTTGAACCCTCTCACTTGCCCTATGCCGTCTTGGACCTCGGTCAGGAATGGTGGAACCTCACGGGCTTGCCGATGGTCTTTGCCTTGTGGTCCGGGCACCCCACTACGGTGGAGCGTCTGATGGATCAGGGTGCCGAGCAGTCGTTTCGCGATTCCCTTGCTTTCGGCCTGGCGCATATAGACGAGATCGTCGCCGCCGAATCGGCGCGCCGGCCGTTTTCGCCCGCCCTCGTGCGCAACTACTTGACCGAATCGATAGTATTTAATATTGGGGCCGAAGAACAGAAAGGCCTTGAGACGTTTCTTCAACACGTTGCCGAATTGAACTATGATTACGCCGGAGCAGGCTCTCGACCTCTTTCAAAGTGACGACTTAATCGGGATTGGCATGGAAGCCGATGCCCTCCGGAGAAAGCTGCATCCGGAAGGCGTGGTGTCCTACATCATCGACCGGAACATCAACTACACGAACGTTTGCACTGAGTACTGTAGCTTCTGCGCGTTCTACCGGCCTGTGGGCCACAAGGAAGGTTACGTCCAGCCCTTTGAAGTGATCTACGACAAGATCCAGGAAACGATCGACTTGGGCGGGACTGGGGTCCTCATGCAGGGTGGTCTTCACCCCGATCTGAAGATCGAATGGTATGAAGATCTAATGCGGAGTATCAAGAAGCGATTCACGATCCATCTTCACTGCTTTTCCGCACCCGAAATTACCAACATCGCCGAAGTCAGCGGCATTTCCGTGCGCGACACGATCGCCCGTTTGCGCGACGCCGGGCTGGACTCGATCCCGGGCGGTGGCGCTGAAATTCTCGACGATGCTGTCCGCCACCGCATCAGCCGTCTGAAATGTTCCAGCCAGGAATGGGTCGACGTTCATCGCAC
>JAEUQD010000023.1 GCA_016789925.1 Bryobacterales bacterium
AATCCGTTGTCGCCGGTGTAGATGATGAGTGTGTTCTCGGCCAGTCCTTGTCTGTCCAGGAAGTCGAGCAGGCGGCCGACGTTATCGTCCACGCCCATGATGGTCCGGTAGTAATTCTTCAGGAAAACCTGGTGGGTGAGAATTTTGCGGATGTCGCGCGGAAGATCGGCGGGCACGCCCCGCTGCCGGAAGTCCGGCATGTCGGCGATCTGCATATCGGTTTGGCGAATCCCTTGCGGCCGGTTCTCCAGGCCCGTGTGAAACGTTGACGGCGTTGGAATCGCGACATTCTCGAGAGCTTTCTCGTGCCGCGCCGCCGGCTCCCACGCACGGTGTGGAGCCTTGAAGTTACAGATCAGCGAGAAAGGCTTATCCTTGGGGCGCGACTTCAGCGTCTCCAGCGCGTTGTCCATGATGATGTCGTCCACGTACCCGCGGAATTGGATACGCCCGTTGCCGCGGTTGGCGAGCATCACGGGGTCGTGATACAGACCCTGGCCGGGCAGGATGCTCCAGTGGTCGAACCCGAGGCCTTCGGGCAAAGTGGCGATGTGCCACTTGCCGATTATGGCGCTGTAGTAGCCGGCCTTTTGCAGCAATTGCGGATAGGTGACGACGTCCGGTTTGAAATGATGGCTGGCGCCGCCGTTGGTGGTAACGCCGTGGGCGTGCGTGTGCAGCCCGGTGAGAATGGTGCCGCGCGAAGGCGAACACAGCGGGTTGGTCGCAAATGCTTCGGTGAAGCGAACACCGCCCGCGGCGAGGCGGTCGAGGTTCGGCGTTTTCAGAATCGGGTTGCCCGCACAACTCATGGCGTCCCAACGCTGATCGTCGGTCATCATGAAGATGACGTTCGGGCGGCGATTTGCCTGGGAGTTCAACAAGGCGGGGAAACCGGCGGCGAGCGTCTGCAGCGCGGTGCGGCGGTTCATCATTGGACGGGTTCCACCTTCCGTATCAGGATAAACAAGCAGACCATCGCGAGGGCGGGCAGCAATCCGGCGGCGAGAAAGACCGGCAGGTACGAAAAGCGGTCGATGACAACGCCGGTGGTCAGCGTCAGCGTCATGTTCATGACCCCTTCGCACAGTCCGGTCAGCCCGGTGACCCCTGCCAGGACCCGTGCGGGAAACAGGTCGCCCAGCAGCCCGATATGGTTGGCGACGGTCGAGGCGAGGCCGAACGTAGCCACGCAGATCAGCGCGACGGCCGGAATTTCGCCGGGCACAAACGGAACCAGCATCGAGGTGGCGCACAGGGTCGTTCCGATGACGTAGGCGGTTTTGCGGGTGCGGTCGGCTGTCCAGCCGCGCTTCATCAGGCGGTTGGCCAGCAAGCCTCCGGAGATGTTGCCCAAGCCAGCAAACAGAAACGGGACGCCCGCCAGCAGGCCGATCATCTCCATGCTAAAGCCCCGTTCGCGCTTCAGATACTCCGGCAGCCAGTACCAATAGAAATGGACCACCGGCCCGGCGAGCGCCCGCATGAGCATCACGCCCCAAACCTGGCGAATGCGGAGCAGCGGCCAGAATGCGGCGTGCTGGCCGGAAGTGGTCGAACCGGGCAGGTCGCGATAGAACAGTACCCAGGGGACGATCCAGAGCAGTCCGAGGATGCTCGGCAGGACAAAGCTCATGCGCCAGCCATACGCGCCCGCAATCGCCACCAGCAGCGGCGGCGCAATAAACGCGCCAATCACCGTCCCGGAATTGAACAAGCCGCCGGCCAGCGCGCGTTCTTCCGGCGGAAAGCGCTGCGAGATCACCTTCACTCCGGCGGAGTAGTTCCCGCACTCGCCGATACCAAGTAGAAATCGGAATGCGCAGAAGTGAACCACTGATCGCGCCAGTGCATGCAGCGCATTGGCCGCGGACCAAACCATCATGATCACCGGAAGTCCGAAGCGCGCTCCCCGCCGGTCCAGCCACATCCCGGCGGGCACCTGGGCCAGCGTCAACCCGAGCGTGAACGCAAAGACGATATAGGAATACTCGGTGTTGGACAGTTTCAGGTCGTCGCGAATCAGCGGCGCCATCACCGACAGCACCTGGCGGTCGAGTAGATTGATGGCGATCGACAGAAACAGCAGGGCCAGAATCCCCCAACGGCCCGCTACGATAGCGGGATGGCCGATCTGTTCCGGTTGCCCTTGCCCGATCTGCGCGCCGCCGCCCGCATCCCGTTTCGTTTGCTCCAAGACATTCCCTCCGTGCTGGCGGACTTCGCCGCGTCCGTCGCCGCCGAGATCCGCCACCGGAACAGCCGCGGCGAATCGACGCGCTTGATTCTGCCGGTTGGTCCGGTCAAGCAGTATCCCATTCTAGTGGAGGTCACCAACCGCGAACGGTTGTCGTGGCGGAACGTGCACGTGTTCCAGATGGACGAGTTTCTCGACTGGCAAGGGCGTCCCATCGCCGAGGAGCATCCGCTCAGCTTCACCGGATTCCTGAAGCGCGAGTTGTTCGGGAAGATCGATCCGGAGCTGCGCCCGCCCGCGCAGCAGTTTCACGTACCCAGCCCATTCGCACCCGATGCGATCAGCGAAGCGCTCGCCGCGGCCGGCGGCGCGGATGTCTGCTATGGCGGCGTCGGTTATCACGGCCATGTCGCCTTCAACGAACCACCGCTGTCCCGCTGGCGCCGCGTCACCGTCGACCAGTTGCGCCAGTCGCTTACCCGCGTAGTCGTCCTCGGCGCTGACTCGATCGTAGTGCAGAGCATCGGTTCGGCCGGCGGGTCGTGCCAGGACATTCCGCCCATGGCCGTAACCCTGGGCATGCGAGATATCTTGGCTGCTCGCAAGATCAGACTGTATCTGGCCGGCGGCGAACGTCATCGCGCGGTGTTTCGGCGCACGGTCGCGGGTGAGGTGTCGGTCGAGTATCCGTCGACCCTGGTGCAGGGGCACCCGGACGCTGAGGTGATTACCGACGAATCGACGGCCGCGGTGATCGAATTGGGCCTCCGATAGCGCATATAATTTAAACATACGAAAAGCGTACATTTGCGATACGCTTTCACTCCCCTGCGTCACAACACCTCAGCAGGAGAATAGAAAATCCAATGAAAACACTTGGCCTTTTGGGAGGACTGTTTCTGGCCGGCATCGCTCCGGCGGCGATCATCGGCTTGGAGACCTTTGATACGGACGAGGCCGGTTTCGTCCCCAACACGATTGCTTCGGTGGTCGCGTATTCGGCCGGAGGCGGGAATCCGGACGGACATATTCAGACGCGCCGCGATTTGGGTGAACCCTTTTTCGACATCGGCGCGCTGAATAGCGACGCCCGCTTCACCGGCGATTACGGCGCCGACGGGATCGGCAGCATGACCGTGGACCTGAATTTCATGACCTCGAATTTCACCGGGGCATGGTTCCGGGTCCGGATCGATGCGGTTACCAATGGCTGGCTGTTCCCGTTGACGGCAGCCTTTCCGACCAATGTTTGGAACACTTACGGTGTTGCGTTTAACCCCGTGTGGACCGACCTCGAGGCGCGGGCGGCGGGCTGGGTGACGGACGAGGATCTGGACGCGCTCGCCAATCCCAGCCCCTCGTTTGCTTCGGTGATGGCGTCAGTCGGGTACGCGGAGGTGCGCCTCGGCAGCACCGACGAAAGCACGCTCGCCGGTATCGACAACTTCGGTTTAGGTGCACCCGTCCCGGAACCGTCGACCTTGATTCTGCTCGGTTGCGGCTTGGGACTGATCGCCTTGCGGCGCTGGCGTCGCGTACCCTAGAGGTATGTCAAAACAATACGCGGCCGCGCCGCCGATGACGATTGACACGGAGAAGACCTACACCGCCACCTTCGAAACGTCGCGGGGACAGATCGTTTGTGAACTGTTCGCCAAGGACGCCCCAAAAACGGTGAACAACTTCGTGTTTCTGGCCAATGAGCAGTTCTATGACGGCACGGTGTTTCATCGCGTCATCGCCGACTTTATGATTCAGGGCGGGGACCCCACCGGTACGGGCCGCGGCGGCCCGGGCTATCGCTTCGAAGACGAACTCCGGAACAATCCCAACCGCCACCAGGTTGGCTCGCTATCGATGGCCAATGCCGGCCCCAACACCAACGGCAGCCAGTTCTTCATCACGCACATCGTGACAGACTGGCTGGATGGCAAGCACACTGTCTTTGGCAAGGTACTGCAAGGGCAGGATATAGTGAACGCGGTGCAGCAGGGCGACCGGTTGCTCAGCGTGAAGATCACCGAAGCCTAACGGCGGTTTGCAGAAAGGGCTGCCCTCTGGCGCAGCCCTCGAAACGGACTGGCGACATTTCCGGTGTGAAAGAGGGCCCTTTCCCCTCCCCTCCCGCAACGGCCCTCCCCAGATACTTCTAAGGAACACGCGCACAACGGAGCCTGCTTCGCGCGGCGGAAGTCGTTGTTCCTGAGTGGTTTGGCGCCGCGCTGCGCGGCCCTGTGCGCTTCTAAGGAACACGCGCACAACGGAGCCTGCTCCGCGCGGCGGAAGTCGTTGTTCCTCCTTGGCTTGGCGGCGCGCTTCGCGGTCCTGTGCGCTTCGATGCGTTCACCCGCCGCCGTCTTTACCGGGATTCCGAAACGGCTGCGTGTCCTCGAAAGGGCTTGTTTGGGCGGGGAGCCGGAGTTACACTTGGGGGCGGTTGGGTGGCGGGTCTCCGCTACCCGGCCGGAACAGGGGGCGGCAGATGTTTCGGACATCGCTTTTCCTTGCCATCCTGTTTTGCCCGCCGGTCTGTCAGGCACAAGGGTGGTCTCACGTAGTTTCCCCGTCCGCGCCGTCTCGTGCGCGGATTCCCGTTCAGCTTCCGTTGGCGTTTGAGCCCAACCGGGGACAGGCCTCGGCTGGCGTGCAATTCGTGAGCCGGGGGGAGGGTTACGGTGTCTTCCTGACACCCGGAGCCGAGGCGATTCTCGCCCTGAATTGCCGTTCCGGAGTTTCGCTGGTGCGGATGCGGCTGCCGGGAGCGGCCGCTCACCCCTGGGGCGAGGGTCTCGCTGAGATGAAAGCGAAGAGCCACTACTTTCTCGGCGGCGACTCCCAGCGGTGGAGCAGGAATGTCCCGAATTACGCGCGCGTCCGGTATCACCGCGTATATCCAGGGGTGGACCTCGTCTATTACGGAACGCAAGGGCAACTGGAGTTCGACTTTCTGGTTGACGCGGAAGCCGATGCCAGCCGGTTGCGGGTGCAGTTTGTGGGGGCGAAGCGGTTGCGGATCGACCGGGAAGGGAACGTTTCCATCGAAACCGGCGCGGGCGAGGCGCGGCTGCTGAAGCCGAACGTATTCCAGGCAGGACGCCGTGTCGAGGCCGTCTACGCGCTGGAAGGCGATGGAACGCTTTCGTTCCACCTGGGCGCCTACGACAGGACGCAGGCCTTGCGCATCGATCCGGTTTTGGTGTACTCGTCGTACCTCGGCGGCGACGCCGCGGTGAGCGGAGGCAGCGACTACGGACGGGCGGTGGCTGTGGACGCGGCCGGCAACATCTACCTTGTGGGGAGCACGGAGTCGGCCGGCTTTCCGGTGACCGCCGAGGCGGCGCAGGCAAAGCCCGGTGGTCTGATCGACGCGTTCGTGATCAAGATGGACCCGGTCGGGACGTGCCTCTACGCCAGCTTTTTGGGCGGCGAGGGCCGGGACGAAGCCTTCGCCGTGGCCGTGGATTCCAGTGGAAATGCCTACGTGGCCGGTACGACCACGTCCCGAAAGTTCCCGCTGAGCGCCGAGGCCATGCAGACAACGCTCACCGGGAGCGCCAACGCGTTCGTGACGAAGTTCGATGCGGCGGGCGTGGTGGTGTACTCGACATTGCTGGGAGGAGAGGGCAGCGATTCCGCCGCCGCCGTGGCGGTGAACGAGAGGGGAGAAGCGTTTGTGGCAGGCAGCACGACGTCGGCGAAGTTTCCCGTTACGGAAGGGGTTCTTCAGAAGGAGCGCCGAAGCGCTGCGACCGCGTTCGTCTCGAAGCTGGATGCCAGTGGTGGCACACTGCTGTACTCGACGTATCTGGGCGGCACGAGTTCGGAAGCCGCCACAGCGCTGGCGGTGGATAGCCTCGGGAATGCGTTTGTCGCGGGACAGACGATGTCGCGCGATTTCCCACTGACCGCGGGCGCTTACCGCACACGGATCTCGTTCAGAGACGCCTTTGTGGCCAAGCTGGACCCTACGGCCGGCGCCCTTGTGTTCTCGACGCTGTTGGGGGGACTGGATCAGGATGCGGCGACGGGTCTCTCGATCGATAGCGAGGGGAACGCGGTGGTGACGGGCTGGACGAGTTCGCGCGATCTGCCTGTGACAAAGGGTGAGGCCATGCAAACCACTTATGGGGGCGGGACCTCCGACGGGTTTCTGGCCAAACTGGACAAAGCGGGCACCGCGTTACTCTACATGAGCTATTTGGGAGGCTCGGAGCGCGATGTGGGCACGGGGGTCGCTTGGGGCGCGGAAGGCGTGGTGGTGGTGGGCGAGACGCAGTCCAGCGACTTCCCGGTATCGGAGAACGCGGTTCAGACTACCTATGGCGGCGGGCCGGCCGATGGATTTGCGGTGAATTTTGGCGGGGCGGAGATGACACGCGGCTACGCGACGTTTGTCGGCGGCGCGGATGAGGACCGCATTACGGGGGTGGCTGCGGATCCGTCGGGAACACCACGCTTTGCCGGCTATACTGCCTCGGGGAACTTTCCGTGCACGGAAGGTTCTCCCCAGATGGCGTTGGCGCCGGGCGGGTTTGACGCCTTCGTGACGGGTCTCGATGGGGCCGGCGCGCGCGTGATATCGACGTATGTTGGGGGCGGCGGACACTCGACCAATGAGCGGGCGCTGGACATCGTCGTCGATAAGGAAGGCGCGGCGTACGTCACAGGGCAAACCGTATCGACCAACTTTCCGGTGAGCGGCGGGGGCTTTCAGCCGGTGCGCGGGGGAGGCGCTTGGGGCGACGCCTACGTAGTGAAGATTGCGCCCGATGGTCAGAGCCTGGTGTATGCGACTTACCTGGGCGGGAGCGGCGACGATGCGGGCGTCAGCATCGCTTTGGATAGCGAGCGCAACGCGTACATCACAGGCACGACGGCGTCGCCGAACTTCCCGGTCTCGGCCGGACACATTCAGAGAGCGATCAAGGGCGGGGTGGACGTGTTTGCGGCGAAGGTGAGCGCGGATGGCAGTTCGCTGGTGTACGCGACGCTGCTGGGCAGCAGCAGCGCAGACGTCGCGGGCGGAATCGCCGTGGACGTGGCGGGCAACGCGTATGTGGCCGGGAGTACGTATTGGCTGGACTTCCCGGTGACCGCGGGAGCGTTCCAGACCGCGTTCGCCGGCACCATGGATGCCTTCGTGAGCAAACTGAGCGTGGACGGGACCGCCCTCGTGTATTCAACGCTGCTGGGCGGCGACCGGACGACCGCCGCGGCGAGCATCGCGGTGGACGCCGCTGGCAATGCATACGTGACCGGCACGACATCGTCGGCGAACTTTCCGGCGACTTCGGGAGCGCTGCAAACCGGGCTGGCGGGTCCAAGCGATGCCTATGTCGTGAAGTTCGATGCCAGTGGATCGTCGTTTCGTTACGCGACCTTGCTGGGCGGCTCGGGCGGCGAGTCGGGCCGGCGGATCGTGGTGGACAGCCTTGGGAACGCGTTCGTGGGTGGCGGGACCACGTCGACGGATTTTCCTGTGACGAAGGGAAGTTTCCAGACCGCGGCGGGGGGAGGCGGTGACGCCTTTGTGGTGAAGGTAAAGCCGGATGGAGCGAGCCTTGCATACGGGACCTACCTGGGCGGCGTGCAGGGCGAAGAGGTCGCCGGTTTGGCTGTGGACTCGAGCGGGAACGCGTACATGACCGGTTCGACGAGTTCGTTTGTCTTCCCCAATACGGCGGGCCGTTTCCAGACAGGACTTCAAGGAATACCCGACGCGTTTCTTTCTGTGCTCGATGCGGAAGGGAAAGCACTCCAGTTCTCGAGCCAGTTCGGATTCACCGGAGGCAAGACGCTGGGCAACGCCGTGGCGGTGGATACGGCGGGCAAGGTGTATTTCGCCGGCCAGACGAGTTCGCCCGCTTTTCGGACAACCGCCGGCGCCTTTCAACCTGCCGCCGGGAACCCGGTGAGCGGATTTGTCACGAAGTTCGACCTGTCGGCGACGGCGCCAACGCCGGAGATTACCGAAGTGGTGAACTACGTGACCGGGCGCGCACCCGTCTGCGGCGGCAGTGTAATCAAGATCGTTGGAAAAAATCTCGCCGGGAACACGGCGCAGGCCGCCGGCCCGCTGGGCAAAGTAGCGGGGCCTTTACCCACTCGTCTAGGCGCGACGGTGGTCCGCTTCGGCAACGAGGGGCGGCCCGTGCCGCTGTTCTCCGTGAGCCCGGAGACGATTGTGGCGCAGTTACCGTATTCGGCCCTGGACGCCGCCGGCGACCTGACAGTGACGCTGGATACGGAAACGAGCAAGCCGTTTCGGCCGGATCAGTACGGGGCGGCGTTCGGCATCGTCGCCGTCTATAAGCAGGATCTTTCGGTGGTGAGCCAGTCGAACTATCTGAAGCCGGGCGAAACCATCATCGTTTATGTGACGGGCTATGGGAAGACGACTCCGGGGGTTGCGTCGGGCGCGCCCGCGCCGGAGACCCCGGTGGTCGTGCGGTATGACGAGTTCAACCCATATGTGAGCGTGAACCAGGCTGGCTCTAGCACGATGAAGTGCGACGTGACGGGCATGACGCTCGTGCCGGGCATGATTGGCATCGCCCAGGCCATGGTGCGGATCGGACCGGTATCTTCCGATAGCGACAAATGGGATCTCAATTTCGCGTCCAGCGGCGTCACCTCCAACATCGTGCCGCTGTGGATTCAGAGTCCCGCGGCGCCGTAGAAACAGAGCCGCGCAGCGGGCTCCGTCGTGCGCGCCAGCGGCGACTACCTCGGCAAGCTCTGCACGCAGTGAAGTGAAGCCGGCCGAAGAGCGCGAACGTTGCTGTAGTCCCGGCTAACTCGGAGAGATCTCGTGCGCCTGCCGGTATAGAGCCGACGCCTGCTCTCTTTCTCCCTGCATCGCCGCGGCGTCCCCCAAGGCCGCCAGTGTTTCTGCCACCTGCCGGCGTGCATCGTGCCGGTTGGGTTGTTTCGCCAGCACTTCCCGCCGGATCGCCAGCGCACGGCGCAGACTCGCTCCGGCCGCCGTAGCATTCTTCAATCGCAGCCAGAGCACTCCAATCGCATGGTGCGACTCGGCCACGACCAGCGCCGCCGGCGTGTAGCTGGGTTCGCGCTCCAGCCGCCGCAACTGATGTCCAAGAGCCCTCTGCCGCGATTGGATGGCCCGGTCGTGGTGGCCCCTCCGTGCGTGTGATCTGGCGTCCGCGATGGCGAAGCGTGCCTGATAGAAGTCGCGGTCGTTTTCGGTCGCCCCTTCCGCCATCGCCTCCCGGAACAACCGCCGTGCTTCTCCCGCCGACGCCCGTGCGCCCGCCGCGTTGCCCAGGCCCTCTTCCAGGTCCGCAATCCGCAACTGCACCCAAACCTGCTGAAGCTTCGACTTCACGGCCCGATAGTCTCCAACCAGAGCCCAGTACCCTACCGACCTCCGAAACGCCGCGATCGCCTGCGCATGGTCCGCCTTCCGGCGAAAGTGCTCCCCACGCGACAGGTGTAACTTGGCCGCCAGGAACTGGACTTCCCTCAAATAGGAAGCCGGAATGCCAGGCGACTCGAGCAACCCGAGCGCCTCCTCCAGATCCCGGATCGCCTGCGCTTCCTGATCCAGCAGTACATGAATCGCGGCCAGTTCCTGCAGGATCGCCGCCCTGCGCAGTTCCACCGGCCGCCCCTCCGCCGCCGGCGGCAGCACCCGCAATAGGTCGGCCGCGCGCCGGTACTCCCTCTCGGCTGCCTGCAAATCGCCCGTGCGAAAACTCGCCGCCGCGATGGCGACATATCCGATCGCCAGGTGGCTGTGGATCACCGGGTCCGGCGTCGCTGACTCCTCCAGCCGCGCCAGCGACTGCAAGGCCCGATCCAGAATCCTGCGGCGCTGCGGCGCCGAGTTCGGCAAAGCCTCCAGGTGCGGCGACAGGTCCGTGAGAATTGTCTCCGCCAGCTTCCGCGTGTGCGCCAGGTACTCGCTCGCCCGCGCCTGCTCTTTTCGATGCCGGTGTGCCCAAAACGTGCTTGCCCCGGCGGCTGCCATCCCCACCACGCACGCCGCGGCCGCCAGACGGTTCCGCTCCACCAGCCTCGCGCCCCGGTACCACCACCCGGCCCGCCGCGCCTCCACCGGCCGTCCCTCCAGAAACCGGACCAGATCGTCCGCGAACTCCTGCACCGACCCGTAGCGCCCGGCCGCATCCCGCGCCAACGCCCGCTCCAGCACGTACCGCAAATCGGTGGGAACGTCGCCACCCAGCATTTCCTCCAGAATCACGGCCAGCGAGTACTGGTCGCTTGCCGGACCGGCGGGTTCCCCCCGCAGTTGCTCCGGCGACGCGTAGCCCGGTGTCAGCGGATTCACCCCTGACTGCATGGGGGGCGCGCCGGGCTCCCCATCGCCCAGCAGCCGCGCGATTCCAAAATCCAGCAGCTTCACCATCCCATCTCCGGTCACCATGATGTTGGCCGGCTTCAGGTCCCGGTGCACCACCCCCCGCCGGTGCGCATACTCCACAGCCTCGCAAATCGATAGGAACAGCCGGATGCGCCCAGCCCGGTCGAGCGGCTGCGTGCGCACATACTCGCCGATCCCCATCCCCTCCACGAACTCCATGATCAGATAGGGAACCCCGTCCTCCGTCGCCCCGCCATCGATCAGCCGCGCCATATTCGGGTGCTCCAACATCGCCAGAATCCGCCGTTCCAGCTCAAACCGGCTCAGCCACTCCGGAATGGCCCCCGCCGCCGGCGGCAGAAACTTTACCGCCACCGTCTTCGTAAACTGGCCGTCGCTCCGCTCTGCCCGGTAAACCGCCCCCATGCCGCCGCGCCCCAGCAACGAAGTGATCCGGTAAGCCCCCACCTCCTCGGGTGGCGCCGCCAGATGCGCCGCCGGCTCCTCCAGAAACAGTCCGGCGTCGCAGCCGGCCAGCTCCACCACCTCCCCGCGCGTCAACGGACCCAGTTCATCCGGCAGCGGCTTGCCATCCAGATAGCCGCTCAGCGCTCCTTTCATGCGCTGCCACCGGGTGGGGGTTGGCGCCTGCCGTGGCATCTACTCGCTCCTGATCTGTTGGAGGAGCCACCGCCTGGCGACCTCCCATTCCCGCTTCACGGTCGCTTCCGAAAGGCTCAAAACCGCGGCGACCTCCTCCACCGTCAATGCCGCAAAAAAGCGCAGCTCGACAATCCGGCAAGCCCGCGGGTCCACCGCCTGAAGCGAAATCAGCGCATCGTCCAACCGTACGAAGTCCAGCGGTTCGGCCGGCGTATAGCTGTCCGCGCTCTCCATCTCCACCCGTTCCCCCAACCCGCTCCGCTTGGCTGCGCTTCGCCGCCGCGCATAATCCACCAACACCCGCCGCATCTGTCCCGCGGCCACCGCCACCAGGTGCGCCGAGTCCCTATAACTGGCCCGCTCCTGCTCCATCAGCCGCAGCAGCGCCTCATGCACCAGCGCCGTCGGTTGCAGCGTGTGGTTCGGCCGCTCGCGATGCAGTTGCCACGCCGCCAGCCGCCGCAGTTCGTCATAGACAGCCGGAGTCAACCGCTCCACCACATCCGTCCCACGGGTGTCGCCTGCCCGTTTTTCCACCACCTCAGTTTATACAAACTCTAACCGCTTTTTTCACCCTCCATGAGCCCCAACCCCACCCCATTTGCGCGGATCTGATCGAAGCCAGAAATGGCGGCTGCTGTCGCAGGCGGAGGCGGCAGTGGCGTCAGGAGAATTGGGAGGGACATGAGGGATGGCCGAGAACGTTTTTGCAGTCTTCAAGTCGCTTGCCGAAGCGGGAACTGCGATGGAGTACCTGCGCAACGAGATATCCTGCGACGAGAATCTGCATCTGCTCGGGCACGTCGGTGGCGCGAAAGAGCTTCTGCGGCTCTCCCCCGAACAACCCTCGGAGGCGCGGCAACCCGGCGAAGTCTTGGTGAGTTGCGCCCAGGTTCCCGAAATAGGGCCAGTGGTCTGTACCGGCGCCTTCGAGCCATCAATCGAAATCGCAGGACAACTCGGCCAACTGGGCGTACCCGAAGAGGAAGCGAGCGAGTACGTCGACGCACTGCGGCACGGCTATTCGATGCTGTGCGTTAGTTGCACCAAAACCGCTCCGGATCACGTCGCGAATATCCTCGCGCAGGCCAATCCAGTCGCCCTTCCCGAGGCGATCGAGTCCGACCTGTCGGCGTCGAGTCAATCTCCCCTAATCCTGCCTATGGCAGGGCCCATCACCGGCATCATTCGATTCGCCTATACCGGTGTGGTTAGGTTCCCGGCACTATCGCGCGAAGAGTTGTCCGCTCCAGTGCAGTCAGCGAAACCCAGTTCGATTCTCGAGAGAATTCGCGTCTATCGTGGTAAAGATCAACCAACCGCGGATGTCCCTTCCCATGGTCGCTGATCTTGTTACGAGATATAGCCGGGAGTTCGTTGTCTCTACGCTGGTTCCAGCCGCTGTCCTTTCTGCCATTAACGTTGGGATGTTCCTGGCACTCAGGGGGTGGAACAACGGAAAGTTCTTTCTGCAAGTTGAGTTCGCAACGATCGCCGCACTGGTTGTGTCATTACTCGCCTTCATCTTCTATCTACTCCAGGAACCGATCATCAGGATGTTCAACGGGCAGTACGAACTGTTCTTCCGCAACCTGGCGGCAACGCTGGCAGTCCTTACGCTTCCGCTGTTCTTCTGCGCTGGGCCGAGAATATACTTGATTTCATTGACTCTGGCGGCGCTGGCGGGGCTTATCTGCTGGTGTCATGAATGTTGGCTGAACTCGGAAACACGTCACGGAATCGTACCATCCCAGAGTAAAGAACTCGAAACCTCCGATACCAAGACGCCGGTCGATCCTCAATTCCGTTACCAGTTCGCCCGGGAGTTTCTCGGTGCGAAGGAGCGTGTGCTCCCAACGAGTTTGGGCAACATCATGTTGGCGTTCGAGAGCCACTCTTTCGAGGTGTACAAGATCGATGCGACCACTTGCTGGGTCGCCTGGCGGCAGTTATCCCCGATGGATACCGGAAGCAGATGGCGGACGCAGAGGCACGCTTCTTGGCAGTTCTCAACCTCTCCGCTGTGATCTACTTCGCATCCATGGAGTTCCTCGCCGTTTCTATTCTCCGGGGCGATCCCAAGTGGCTGGTTGCCGTCGGCGCCGGCTGCGCGGTCGGTTGGGCGGCCTACCGCTACTCCTGCGATCTTGCGAAAGTATTCGGCGAGTACTTCCGGAGTGCTTTCGATCTGTACCGGTTGGACCTCCTTCGGCAACTGGGAGTGAACGCAAAAAACGTGATGGCGCTGGACGAGGAGCGAAAGCTGTGGACTCGAGTTCAGAGCCTTACCCTATTCAGCGACCCGAAAGATCAGTTGATGCTGGAGTTTCGGCTCAACAGTGAGAACTCTCCACGGCCGGGGCAGAGATCGTAAGAACCCTTGTGGGATTGGTACCGCCTGGAACTGTCCCGCCGCGCCAGTCCCGACGAGCCCGGTCCGCCTTCCCATTTTCCAACGGACATCCAGGAACGCCGCCAAGTCCGGCAGCCCCACCGGCTATGGACCCTGCCTCCCCTTGGCGAGCTTGGCGACTTTGCATGAGGATAGGACCCCTACCAAACGAATCTCCCAACCATTAGATCAGGGCGTGAGTGCATCCCCGTTCACCAAGCCGAAAATTCCCGCGATTCTCCCGCGAGCAGTCGGGTCGGTGTTTGCGATCAATCCACGCGGGCCGGCAACTAAACCTTGATCAGCCCCAAGCTGATCTGAATCGTCTGATCCACCCGGTCCATGCTCGCGGCCCCGGCGCGCCCGACGCGCTTGACCAGGTACTGTCGGCCAATCGAACGGATCTGGTTGAGGACTACCACTGACCGTTGGGGCAAGCCTGACTCCTCCGGTTCCAGCATCACTTCTGCGGGGGGGGGACTGACAGAGCGCACGCCTCTGCTTTGCGTCCATACCCCGAGAAGAATCCCGGGCTATCGCAAACTCAGCGGTTAGCACGGCGCGCAATGGTCGTCTTGTCGGACTCCGCAGCGCCGAGTAAGATGTTGGTCGGTTGACCCGGCGGCTACGGGGTCTAAGAGATCAGCGTCAAGCCTGTCACACCGAGGTAGTCGTTCCAGTTGTTGGTGAGCAGCGGCACGGTGTGAAGAAGGGCTGGTCCGGACGCAGCGTCTGAATTCGCTGGTCGCCCCACCGGTATTGGAGCACCCATCGCTCGATCTCGGCGACGATCATGAACGAGATGAGGGGGATGCGGCCGACGAGTTCGGTGTCGTAGCGGGAATCTAGGAAACGACGTCCATATCGGCGACGACGTTGTTCATTCGGACGGGTCAGTCCGCTGGTGGCCCCGCCATTCGCGGATGGTCGCCACGAACTCTTCGACGGACTTTTCTTCCGGCCAGAAGTCGCCGTGCAGCACAGACACGTCCGTGATCGGGCCCGTGCCTTGCTCGGCCATCAACTGTTCGATGGAAGGGTGCCCGGAGGAAGTATAGGGAAACGTCGCCGGCCGGTTCCCCGGCTCGCTGTCCCGTTGCTGGCAATTCAGTTGGGCCACGGCATCACCTCGTGAGCTTGAATATACTAACCGCGGGTGAACCTGAATCCCCCGATCACACTTCGTCAAGCCTGGCGGTGGGACGGGTCAGCCCGCTGAAGCTGAGAAGCAGCGATTGGCTTTTCGGTGGAATGTAACAAGACGCTCCTCAATGAGGCAAACAGCCGATCCGCGCGGTTCTCGTGCCGCGGATTAGTGAAGTTCACGCGCCCCAAGGATTCAGTCCACTCTGGCAGCAATTCCTCGATAGCCTGTGTCAACTGGCTGCGTCGCGCTGCTGGCGGCATGATCGTCAAACCTTTTCTAAGTTCTCCGAACGAAACCACGCTGAGAAACAGGAACTCCTTGGCGACGGACTGGGTCCACGACACCACGCGTCCGTCCGGCAAAGAGCGCAGAGCTCCGGAATGACGTTGGTGTCAACCAGGAAGCCGCTCATTCCAAATGAACCGGACGGCTGGGTGAGGGGGTACGGCTAAAGTATTGATCAACTTCATCGTCCGTCAACAAGCTGGGCTCCGCACCGGTGCAACGATCCCCGCTTCGCGCGCCAGGACCTCTTGGGCGAAATCCGTGAGAGAGACGCCTTGCGCCTGGGCGCGGGCCAACAGGCAGCGCTCGAGCTCGGGCTGAAGTTCAATCGTGATAGCCATCGCAGCGCCTCCTGCTCTCCTTCCACCTTAGTTAGCCGATGGAGGGAGCAGTGTCACGAAGTCCATCGCGTCCCCGGATTCTCCCAGGTTGAAACCGCTTTTCCCTACCATGCCGATTGTCGAACCGCCACTGTCTGGGCGCCAGTTCTGGGGACTGACGACGATCATACGGTGGGTGGGCTCTGGCGGGATGTCGGCCGGCGGGGCGGGTTCCCGGTGGGGGTGAACGGCGGCTACAAGAACAGATCGACTGGCACGCGGAACAGTCCGGCGAGCTGTTTGGCCTGTGCTTTACTGATGCTCCGCTTGCCGCTGAGAATTTCCGACACACGGCTCTTGGGTAATATCGTCCACAGGTCGCTCGGCTTCATGTCTTTCTCTTCGAGCAGATAAGCCAGCATCTTGTGAGGTTCGGCCTTCGGTAGCGGGTGCACCCGATTCTCGTATTCGTCGATCAGGATGCTGAGCATCTCCAGGAGTCTGCCCTCCTCCTCGGAAATCTCATCCTCCGGCTTTTCCATGATGGTTGCGGTAGCGCCGAGCATGCGATGGTAATCCTCTTCCGTCCGGATAGCGACGGGCAGAGTCACATCGAGAAGCTCCCGATATCGCCGTTCGTTGAGAAGCGTCGTGCTCATAATTTCCCCCTCCCCTTGTCGTATTCGGCATGCGTGAGGATATGTCGGATGTAGACGATCTGCCAGCGGTACTTGATGACCGAAACCAGCCGGTACTTGTTGCCGCTAATGTTGAACACAGTGAAAACATCCACTGCATCGGCATGCGGAAAGTCGGCGCGGACATCGGCCAGATGCTTCCAGGCGGCTCGCCTGGCTATGCCATGCCAGTGCAGTAGCGGCTCCAACGCGTCCTTGTACGTCCTGGAGAACTCGTTGATCGCCGCCTTGCTGATGATGCGCACTATCGCAAGGTTACCAAAACGGTAACTTTCGCACAACGGCTGACTTCCAGCAGTTCGGCATCGTACTACGGTTGAAAGAGCCATGATCGGGCCGCCGATGAACGCCGGTAAACGCAGATGAAGCCAAGGCGATTCAGGTCTCATCGGGCGTTTATCGGGGTTATCCGGGTTGGAACCAATCGCTCACGCGTTGGTGAGAAAAAGCCTGATTGCTTCGGGAGTGCGGTCGCGGTATTGGTTAGCGGGAGTTTCGAGTCCCGCGATTTGCAATGTGGTTCCGTGGCCTCTGCCGGTGCCTCTGCGGGTCGGTGCCTCTGCGGATCGTGCCTCTGCGGGTCAGCCTTCCACCCGGTCCATACTCGCGACCCCGGCGCGCCCGACGCGCTTGACCAGGTACTGGCGGCCAATCGAACGGATCTGGTTAAGGACTACTACTGACCGTAAGGGCAAGCCTGACTCCTCCGGTCCCAGGATCACTTCCGTGGGATAGGGCGGCTCATCGAACTTTGAGCTGATGGCCGCGACAATTGTGATGGGGCTGTACTGGTTACCGATGTCGTTCTGGATGATCAGCGCCGGCCGGGTCTTCTGAATCTCGGCTCCCACTGTGGGGTCAAAGTTGACGAGGTAGATCTCGCCCCGCCTGGGCGGGCTCACTTTGTGCGCTTGGGTGCGGGTGTGGGTTGCCATGCTTCCTCGTCAAGGGAAAACCACTCCTGGGCGATCTCCAAATCTCGCCTTGCGTTGGCCTGGGCGCCGGCTTTGAGCTTGTCGGACAGGTTGCTCTTGGCTCGGTTCTCCACGTAGTACAGCACCGCCTCGGAAATCAGTCGGCTGCGGCTGCCCTCAGGCGCCACCCGGTCCAGCACACGGATGGTCCCACCGGCAGCACGACATTGATACGCTTGGTCATGTTTTTGCGCTCCTGACTCTGCCATACACACTTTCATTGTGTATAAACGGCAGCCTGATGCAGCCCGCCGCTTTGTTATGATTCCGCGGAGACCTTCCGAAATCTATGTCGCAACGCCTGCTCTCCCTCGACGCCTTCCGCGGGTTTACCATGCTGTGGCTCGCCGGCGGCGCCGGCTTCGTCCGCTCCTTCCAGAAACTCTTCGACGGTCCCGCCTTCGCCGCCATCGCCGCCCAGTTCCAACACAGCCATTGGGAAGGCCTGCGCTTCTGGGACACCGTCATGCCGGCCTTCCTCTTCATGGTGGGGATGAGCGTGCCCTGGGCCACCGCGCGGCGCGCCGAAACCCAGTCGCGCGCCCAGGTGCTCCTCCACGCCTGCCGCCGCGCCGCCATCATCTTCCTGCTCGGTTCGCTCCGCGAATCGCTTTCCCTCGGCGAACCCTTCCTCATCGAACTGTCCAGCACACTCCAGCCCATCGCCGTCTCCTACCTGATTTGTGTGCTGCTCGCGCCCCTGCGTCCTTGGGTCCAATGGCTGACGGCGGCGCTCTTCCTCGCCATTCCGGGCGCCGTCATGGCCTTCATCGCCGCGCCCGGAATTCCCGCCGGAAGCTACGCCCGCGAGCTCAACATCAGCTTCTGGCTCGACCTCCAGGTGCTCGGTCGAACCCACCAGGACGTCTGGGGCACCGTGCTCACCGAATGGCTCATCCCGCCCACCGCCATCTTCGGCATGCGCATCGGCGCGCTCCTCCTCGCCGAGGGCGACCGCGCCGCGAAGCTCCGCCGCATCGTCTGGATGGGCATCGCCGCCGTCGCGCTCGGCCTCGCCCTCAGCCCGTGGGTCCCCGTCATCATGCGTCTGTGGACGCCTTCCTACGGCATCCTCTCGGCCGGCGTGGCCTGCCTCCAATTCGCCCTCTTTTTCTGGTTGATCGACGTGAAAGGCTGGAGCGGCTGGACCCTGCCGCTAATCGTCATCGGGACCAATGCGCTCGCCGCCTACCTGCTTCCCACCATCATTCCAATCTCGAAGCACGTCGGCGTGTTCACCGCGCCGGCCGCCGCCGCCCTCGGACCCTTCGGCCCCGTCCTCCGCGCGGGATCCGTCCTCACCGTGCACTGGCTGATTCTCTTCTGGCTCTACCGGCGCAACATCTTCCTGCGTCCCTAGCCGCCCGGCCGTTCCCGTAACCGAGCCGCGACTACAATGGAGCGGTTTTGGGCTTTGCTCACTGACCCACAAGCGACCGGTCCCGCCGCGCGGCAGATCGCAACTTCGGTCGAATCGGCGTTGATCGGCGTGAATCAGCGGCTGATAAAGGTTTGACAGAAACCGGTTCGGCCCTTTGACGTTCCCAACACCCTCGGCGCCGCGTTCCTCGATCGCCACAACACCATTCACTGTAAGGGATTCAAACAAATGGCCTTTTTTGCGTTCTTGGCGTCTTGGCGAGACACCATGACTCCTCCCTGTCGGATCCCTCCAAAGGACTGGCGAGGCTCACCCCGCCGGCGAAACCGAATCCCGCCCGCCGGCCCAGTCCGCGCTAGGATGAATCCACGCTATGTTCGAAGTCCCGATCTATGCCGCTGGAGCCGTCGTGCTGACGGCGATCGCGAAGGCAGTAGGTCCGGAGAAACTCGCCGAGCAGGCCGGCAGCGGCGTGGTTGGTAACTGGGCGGACCGCATCCTCGTCACCGGTCTGACGGGCGCTCAGTACGGCTGGCGGCGTTTTCGCGAGAACTGCCGCCGCCTGGATGCGCTCGAAAATCACGTCTTGTTCCGCGCGCTGGTAGCCGCGCACTGGAGTGCCGTGGCCCAGGCCATTGCGGTCTATGGACGTGCCCGCGGCATCACGCTATCCACCGCCGCGGATTCCCTCCCTCTCCCCGCGAGCCTTCGCGAGGCGGCCGCCCGGCTCGCCAGCGAACAGAAGCCCCTGGGCTTCCTCCAGCAGAGCGAGCGGGAAACGCTCCGCGCCGTGGTGGCCGCCTGCGACCAGCGCGCGCGGGACATGGCCGTCCACGACCTCCCCTCCGGTTGGGACGCAGTCCTCGAACCGCTCTACGACGATTTGACAACGCTGGTGAGCCAGGGGCGTCGGCCCGTGCAGGCACCCGCCGAAAAGGCTTGGAACGCCCTGGCCGCCGAGTTTCCCGCCCTCGATGGGGATCCCCTCCATGCCTTCTTCGTCGACCACTGGTTCGAGTTCTTCATGGTCAACTTCCAGGCGCGGACGCAGGACCCCCAGGTGGCGCCGCTGCTGATGGGCAAGCTCTTCGCCGAGATCCGCGAACGCGAAGCCGGACCCCTCGTCGAGGCGTCGCGCCTCATGGCGGCGCTCACTGACGGATTTGCCGGCGTCCACACCCGCCTCGACGAGGTCCACGCCGACGTGCGCGCCATCCGCGAAAGCCTCGAACGCGGCCGCCGCGTCCCGGTGCGCGAGCCCGTCATTGGGCTGTTCAATATGCACCAACGGATTGTCGGCCGCGAAGAGGAGGCTCGGGCGTTGCTCAACGCGCTCCACCGCGAGGGTCCCGGACTCGTCTCCATCGCCGCGCCCCCCGGCTTTGGAAAATCGGCGGTCCTGGCGCTGGCGCTCGCCCGCAAGATGCCGGAGTTGGACATCGAGGCCGCGGGGTTGAACGGGCTGGCCGTGCTGGACGCGCGCCTCGAATCGCCCACGCTCGCAGCGCTGGCCAGCCTGATCGGCCGCCTCACCGGCTGGCAGGAAACGGCGGCACGGTTCGCGGGTGCCTCCGGCGACCCGGCACGCCGCCTGTTTTTCGATTTTCTCCGCCAGGCCGGGCGCGTCTGGCTGGTGGTGGAAAACGCCGAGCGCGCCCTGCTCCCGGAGGTCGACGCCGACTTTCGGGCGCTGCTCAAGGAGTGGTGCGCCATGGGCCATTCCGCCAAGCTGCTTCTGCTCACACGCCATGCGCTCAACCCGTACCCGCCAGGGCATCAACGCCTGCGCGCAGTCGAAGCGGCGCTCCGAAAAGGGCTGCCGCCTCACCAGGCGGCGGAAGTGCTGCGGGACCGTTTGCAGGGCACACGCTTTGCCGGAGCGGCGGACCCGCTGCTACGCGCCGTTGCCACCAGATTGCACGGTGTGCCGCTGGCCCTGGTGCAGTTCGCCGGCTATTTGCGGGCCAACGAAGCGGGCTTGGAGTTGAATGAGCGGTTCGTGGCCACCAACGATTTGTTGCGGCTGTTCGATCCGGACCAGATGGAGGAGTCCATCGCCCGCGTGATCGGTGAGCATGTGCAGCGCCTCGACGAAGAGTCGCGCCGCCTGCTGGGGTTGGTGGCTTGGGCAGGAACGCCCGTTCCGCAGTCGGGGTTGCTGGCAGTAGCCGGCGAGGGTGGCGCAAAACGGCTCACCAGCCTCGCACTCTCGGGACTGTTGGAGGAAGTGGACGGCAAGGCGGCGGCAGGGAGGCCATTTGGCATGCATCCGCTGGTCCAGGAGTTGCTCACGCCGTTTGCTGCCGGCGAGGCGGAGGCGCGCGCTTGGTGGGACGCGGCGAAGGAGGAATACGACCGGGGCCGCATGCGGCCGGCGGACACGCTCTATGCCCTGGCAGTGCGCGTGTTCCGCAGGCTCGTCGAGGAAGATGGGCGCGGCGAACTGGCCAACGATCTTGCCATCGCCATCATGAACCACGGCGTCGCGCTGGCTTCGCTGGGGTGGCTGGAGGCGGCGGTGGCGGCCTATGACGAGGCGATCCGCATTCGCCGCAGACTCGTGGAGGAGGAGGGGCGCGGCGAACTGGCCAACGATCTCGCCCGCGCTCTCTACAACCTCGCGCTCGCACGCAAAGACCAGGGGCATCCGCACGCCTTGGCCGCCGCCCGCGAGGCCCGCGAGATCTGGGAACGCCTGGTAGCCGCCGGTTGGGCGCATTTGGCCTCCGCCCTCGAGAACGCCCGGAAGCTGGAGGACCTGGGCTGAGCCGGAAGCGTGAGCGACCGGTCCCGCCGCGCGGGCGACCGCAACATCTGCCGAATCGGCGTTGATTGGCGTGAATCAGCGGCTCATAAAGGCTTGACAGAATCCGGTTCGCCCCAACACCCCACGAATACGGCCGCTGATGAAAGCCGATCAACGCGGAGGCGCTTCGCCCAACCCGCAGGCTGCTCGCTACCGTTCTTGCCGTTCCCAACACCCTCGGCGCCGCGACTCACTGTAAGCGACCCCGGCAAACGACGTTCTTTGCGTTCTTGGCGTCTTGGCGAGACACCCTGAAACAGCCGCTGCCTGAGAACGCCCTCTCTGGAAACAACCCCGCCGGTGCAGCGAAGTCCTCCCCTCCCACGCGTCTTGCATCTGTCCCACAATCGTCTGCAACCTCGTATTTCCGGGCCCTTCCGGGGCCCTTCCGGGGACAGGGCCCGATTTCTGAGAGAATTCTCCCCCCCCGAACCCCCACTGCCTCAACAAATGGCTCGCAAACTCCGCTTCGTCATCCCTCGAACCCCCGTCCACGCCACCGCCCGCGGCGTCAACCGCTGCCCCCTCTTCCGCTCCGGCTTCGACAAGGCGAAGTACCTCAAACGATTCGCTTTAGTCGCCGACGAAGAGCAGGTCGAGATCCACGGCTATTGCGTTTTGGACAACCACGTACACTTCCTCCTCGTCCCCCTCACCGACAAAGCCCTCGCCCGCCTCTTCCTCCGCGTCCACACCTGGTGGGCCATGTACTTCAACGCCAAAACCCACCGCTCCGGCCA
>JAEUQD010000027.1 GCA_016789925.1 Bryobacterales bacterium
GTCATGCGCGACATTCCCTCGCTGCTTTCCGTCATCAACGGATATGCGACGCAGGGCGTTATGCTGCCTCGAACCGAGTTTGAACTCGCCGAAGGGATTCGCGACTTCACCGTCGCCCTCGATGCCACCGGCAACCTCGTCGGCTGCACCGCCCTCCATTTCTACACGCCAACCGCCGCCGAGGTCCGCTCCCTCGCCGTCGATGCTTCGCACAAAGGCCGTGGCCTGGGCCGTCAGTTGGTGGAAGCGGTCGAACGCGAAGCGGAAGACATTGGTATTTCTTCTCTCTTCGCCTTCACTTATGTTCCTGGCTTTTTCGCGCAACTCGGCTACGCCCAGGTCGATCGCGGATTGCTTCCGCAGAAGGCCTGGAAAGACTGCCTACGGTGCCCGAAATTCCAGAATTGTGACGAAATCGCTGTATTTAAGAAACTAAACCCGGATGCGATTCCTGAAATCGCCCGTACCCCACAGCTTCTAGTACTAGCCGACGCTCCTTTTCCCGTCCCCAACGTTCCCTCAATAAAATAGAGCCTTTCCTGAGATTTTCGCCGCGCCGAACCCACTCTGTCATTGCAAGAGGGTCCTGACTTCGAAAAGAAATGGACCTGAAGAAAATTTTTGGAAATTCTTCTTCTCTACCATGGATTTTTGCGGTATTAAATAGAAGGACTAGAAGTACTAGACGAAAGAACGCGAGGGTTTCTGAATGAAAGCACTCACCGTTGGCGTCCGCGAGTCTGCTGGGCGCATCCTTTGCTGCACGATTTTCCGCGCCGGCGGCCGTAAGCTGCTCGCCAAGGGACACGTGATCAGCGACGAGGACGTCCGCCTGCTTGAAACCGAGGGCATGGAACAGGTCTGGGTCACCCAGCTTGAGGACGGCGAAGTGAGTGAGGACGAAGCCGTCTCGATTGTCGCGCAGACCATTGGCTGCGGCGCTGTCGAGATCAAACTCGCCGCCGGTGGCCGCGCCAATATTTTCGCCACCGAAGATTGCTGCGTCCTGGTCGACGACGAGTTGCTCAAACAGATCAACTGCACGGCGAGCATCGTCATCGCCACCGCCTTGAACTTCAGTTATGCCAAGGCCGGCCAACGCATTGCCACGATTAAGAGCGCACCCTTTGCCGTGGCCCAGGCCCAGCTCGAGGCCGTCATCTCGATTCTCAAGGAGCGGGGTCCCATCCTTCAAGCCCGCCCCATCCGCGCGCCGCAGATCGGCGTCCTCTATTCCGATCCGATGAATGGCGACCGCGCCCGCCAGTTGTTCGACAACATCATGGTGCAGCGACTCGAAAAATTCAACACTGTTCCGGCTTTTGCTCTCACCACGGTGGAAGACGAGGCGCAAACCGCCCGCGCTCTTCAGCACCTGTTGCGCTCCCGGCCTACTGCCATTCTCGTGGCGTCCACCACGGCGCCCGCCGGACCCGATGACGTCATCGGCCGGGCCATGTCCCGCGTCGGCTGCCACATTGAAAAATTTCTTGCTCCGGTGGAACCGGGCAATCTGTTATTGCTGGGCTATAAAGACGAAGTGCCGATCATTTCCGCCCCGGGTTGCTTCCGCTCCGTGCGGTCCAACGTGGTCGACCTCGTGCTGCCCCCGATGCTGTCGCGCTACCACCTTTCGGGTTGGGAACTGGCGACGCTCGGCCACGGCGGCCTGCTCTGCTAACGTTCTCCTCCAAGAGTCCACATACCGGCCCTCCGAACGGTATGCGGTTCTTAATCCGAGCCGGGCGCTACCTCCGAGGCGCCCGGCTTTTTTTCTCTCCCCTTCGGGGTTGACATCTCTCCCGCCTGACGAAATCCTGGGACTGATGAAGATTCGCCGGGTTCAGCCGTTCCTCCTCTCCTACCCTCTGCCCACGCCCGTCGTGATGCAGTATTACGGAGGCGAGCGAACCATCCTCAAGCGCGACGCGATGATCATCCGGGTTGAAGCCGATTCCGGGCTTGTCGGCTATGCGCCCGGACAAGGCAGTGAACTGGCCAGCCAGCGCATCACCGAGTTGGTCGCGCCGTTTCTTGAAGGCCGCTTGCTGGCCGAACCCGACGCCCTGCGCGTCATGTTTCAGGAAGGCCCGGGCAAGGACCCCGAAGTCCTCAAGGTCTACGCCGCCGTCGAAGTGGCCTTGTACGACCTGCTGGGCAAAGAACTTGGCGTGCCCATGTCCGAACTCATTGGCGGCCGCCTCCGCGACCGCATCAAGCTCTACGGCAGCGCCGGGATGTATCAGCCGCCGGAATCATACGCCGCCGAGGCTGCCGGCATTGCCGCCCTTGGCTTCCCTGCTTACAAGATGCGACCCGCCCTCGGCCCCGAAGAAGATTTGCGGACCGTCAAGCTGATGCGCGAAGCCGTTGGTCCGGCGGTGGAACTGATGGTGGATGCCCATGCCTGGTGGCGCATGGGCGACCGTAGCTACTCGCCGGAAACCGTCGAACGGCTCGCCGGCCAGATGGCCGAGTATGAGGTCTGCTGGCTTGAAGAGCCCTTGCCTCCCGACGACCATGCCGCCTACCGGAAGCTGCGCGCCACCGGCCTCATCGCGCTGGCCTCCGGCGAACACGAGCACAGTGAAGATTCCTTCGCTGACCTGATTCTCGACCCCTGCGTCGACTACGCCCAGATGGACCTGGTCTGCCAGGGCGGCTACATCACCTGCCGCCGCATCCTCGCCGAC
>JAEUQD010000102.1 GCA_016789925.1 Bryobacterales bacterium
CGTTGGCATTCAGCAGGGAACGAAACGCGTAGGTGGTCTTCGCGCGCTTGGGCCCGATGAGTTTCTCCGCCCACCGGCCGTCGTCGGCCAAGTGGTAGGGCTGCATCGAGGCGACCACGCCGAGCTTCGCAAACCGCCCGACATCCTCGGGGCGAAGGTGCTGGGCATGTTCGATCCGCGCGCGCTGTCCGCCAGGACCGGCTACCTTGGACACCCGTTCGAGGGTGTCGAGCACCAGCCGGTTCCCACGGTCGCCAATCGCGTGGATCGCCACCTGCATGCCGCCGAGATAGTTCACCATCGTGAGGTCGTAGAGTTGCTCTGGCAGTGTAACCACGAGGCCCCGGTCGGAGGGGCTATCCGAATAGGGCTCCTCGAAGGCGGCCGTATGGGAGCCGAGCGAGCCGTCGATGAACGCCTTCAATAGTCCCCAGCGAAGCCAGCGGTCGCCTCGCTGTTCATTTTGCGACTGAATGAACTTGTGCAGGGAGCGGCCATCGCTGAGCGGAACGCCGGTGTAGATCCGGAGCTTGAGTTGCTGCGAAGTGGCCATCGACTGCAGCGTGGCAACGTCGTCCATCACACCCATGTTGTGGATGCTCGTGACGCCGCACGACAACAAATAGTCCGAGGCGACGTCAATTGCCTTGCGGCGCTCCGCGGCACTGACTTCCGGGACGAGGTCGCCCACCAGCGGCATCGCGTTGTCTTTGAAGATGCCGGTGGGCTCCCCATTGGTGCCTTTGACAATCGTGCCGCCCGGAATCTCGCGGGTGCGCGGCGTGACGCCGGCGAGTTTGAGCGCGACTGTGTTCGCCAGGGCCATGTGGCCGTCCAGGCGCGACACCCAGACAGGGTTTTTGGGGGTGACGGCGTCAATCCATTCGCGCGTCGGCAGTTCGCCGCCCCAGTTTTCGTGGTCCCAGTCACCACCCGTAATCCAGGCTCCCGGCGGCTGTGTTGCCGCGAACCGCGCGATGCGGTCGGTGAACTCCTTGCGCGACTTCGCCGAACGGAGTTGTACCGAGTTCAGGCGCAGGCCGCCCGTCACCATGTGAACATGGGAATCGGTGAAGCCGGGTACGATGAGCCGGCCCTGGGCATCGACGATCCGGGCGGCGGTAGCGTCCGGTGGAACATTGACTCGGGTGATCGTATCGCCGGAAATACCCAGCGAAGTGGCCCACGGCAATTTGTCGTCGCCCGTCCAGATGCGCGCATTCCGGACAATCACGTCCATCGGCTGAGCCCATGCGGCTGCCGCCAGTACGGCGGGAATAAGAAACTTCACGCGAATCCCGCCTACTTGGCCGGCGAATAGGGCGCCAGGTCCATGAACACCGTGTCGACCTTCTGGACGATGGGACCAGCCGCTTCGGATTCACCCTTCACTTTGTTCCACTCAGGATCTTCGCGAAAAGCCTTCCAGGAGGCCTCGGCGGCCTGACGGCTCTTGTGCTTGACGACGTAGATGAGCGTGTTGGACTTGCGGGGCTCGTCCTGGGGGACCCAGTACATCAGGTTCTTCATTCCGTGCTTCTCAAAGAGCTTGATGGTGTGGTTCCTGAACCGCGCATGGAGCGCGTCCAGTTTTCCGGGATGAGTGGTGTAGGTGCGGAGTTCGTACACTTCGGCTTGCATCACGCATAGCGTAGCAAGCAATAAAATCACGAGGCGAGCCATAGTCACTAGAATAAGCGGTTAAGCGCCGGCTTGCTGAAGGTGTCCGGCCGACTGAATTTTGTGAGAGGTCAGAATGACGCCGCTTTCGTCGATTGCTTTGCGGACGGCGGGCGAGGTGAGCGCTTCCAGCTCCGTCTGGCGGGACTGTTTCAGGCGGGTTCGGGCGGCGGCGAGTTGCTGCCCGCAGTAGCCCGGGTGGACCATCAATTCCGTCAGCCCCTCGGGGAGGGAGCGGATCAAGCGCACCAGTTCCGGAGTATCGAGCTTGCCTGTTTGGCGGAAGCCGGCAAAGTGGTCTGTCATGCGGCATCCAGAGTTTTGCAGGATGCGGGTCGCGAAATAGCCCAGCCGCGGCAGGGGCCGCCGCACCCAGGGAACGTGATATGCCTTGGCAATCGACGCCACGGCCCGCGCCACCTTGGGGAGCAGGTGCGCGTGTTTGTGCGTGTCCAGATGTGTCGGCTTGATGCCCACTTCCAGCGCTCGCCGCATCTGTAAATCCAGTTCGCGCTCAATGTCGAGGGTTCGATCCCACAGCAACCCGTAGGGCGAATCGGGAAGGCATTTGGAAGGGCGGCTGAGAGCCCGTTCCCCCACCAGCACCAGGTGGATGCCGATGTCCAGGGATGGAAAATCCTTGGCCAGCAGGTGAGCATGATGGAAGTCGCTGCCGTTGGCCATGAGCGTGGCCGACGTCAAAATGCCGCGGCGGTGCGCTTCGAGAATGCCCTCGTTCACATCGCGCGTGTAGCCAAAGTCGTCGGCATTGACGATGAGGTATTTCATGAATCGACTAGAACAGCTCCAGCTTGATACTGAGGTACTTCTTGGGGTTGGCGCGGAAGGCCTTGAGGAACTCGTGCATTTCGCGGCTGGCCCCGTTCAGCGACTCATACATCTGCGGGTTGACGACCAGTTGGCCGAGCGTTCCCTGCCCGGTGTTGATCTTGTCGAACAAAACGTCCACGCGGGCCAGGGTCGCCTGCAACTGATTGTGGAGCGCTGGGTCCTTGAGCAGCTTGCCGGCCGTGCCTTTGCCGGCATTCAAGTTCGTGGCAATCTGCCGGAACTCAGCCATGGTCCGCCTCAGCTCCTGGTAAAGCGCTTCGTCCTTGAGCAGCTTGCCCGCCGTCCCCCGGCCCGCTTGCAGCTCGTCGAGCAACCCGTTGACGCGCGCCACCGAGCCTTGCAGGTTGTTGTGGAGTTCGTCCTCGTAGAGCAGCTTTCCGATTGTGCCTTTGCCGCTGTTGAGCTGCGCGATCAGACGATTCGCTTCGGCGGCTGTGCGCCCGAGGTTATCGTAGAGTTGTTTATCGTAGATCAACTTCCCGATCGAGCCTTCCCCCCGTTCCACGACGGCGACAATGCGGTCAATACGCTCGAGCGTGCCGCGTAACCCGGTTAGCAGGTTGTAGGACGACCGCAGAACTTCGTCGAACTCCGAGGTGTCTTTGGCAACCAGCTCAGCCTCGGGCGCCACCGGCTGCGGGTCCTTCCCTTTTTCGATGTTGATGTATTTGGAACCCAGCAGGTTTTCAGCGGCCACTGCCGCCACCGAATCCTTGGGAATCTGGCGGAGCAAGGCTTTTTCCAACTCCAGCGTCACCCGCACAATCCGTTTCTCATCGTTGGAGCCTGTCAATTCCACCTTCGAAATCCGGCCGGCGAGGATTCCATTAATGCGCACGTTCGAGCCGCTGGAGAGCGCCGCGGAATCTTTCAGGTAGGTGTAGAGGTTGGCCTTGGGGGCAAACAGGTTCGTACTGCCGGTGATGAGGAAGATCAGCACGGCGAGTATGCTCATGGCGACGACCGCCACGATGCCGACGCGCAATTGAGCCCAGGCAACCTTTTTCGCGGAAGGCATATTTTATTCTGACAAACGCTTGGCGAACTTGGAAATATAGGAATCCGTGCTGGCCTCCAGTTCCGGCTGGAGACCTTCGAAAACAAGCTCGCCTTCCTTAAGTACCACGAATCGGGTGAGCAGGTCGTGCTCGGCTGGATCGACGGCCTCCAAACGGGCGGTCTCGATGTTGTAGCGGTAGTTGGCCAGAAGCTGTCCGTCCTGATAGCGGTGGGTGGCGATGGCAGTGGTTGTCCGGCGAGTGTCCCGTTCTTTGGCGATGAGGGCCATGATGGTGTTCGCCGTGATCGGGTCGAGTCCGGCGGTGGGCGAATCGTAGAGGAGCAATGCGGGTTGAGTGACAATGGCTCGCGCGATGCCCACGCGGCGGCGCATACCGCCGGAAAGCTCACTGGGAATCTTGGCCAGCGTGTGGCCCAGTTCGACGAAGGTGAGGGCTTCCTCGACGCGAGGTAATACGTCCTCCGGAGGACAGCGTAACGATTTCTGGTTCAGCAGAGGGTAGGCCACGTTTTCTTCAATCGTCAGAGAGTCAAACAACCCGCCCTCCTGAAAGAGGATGCCCATCCGCGACCGCAAGTCGGCCATTTCACTCTCCTCCAACCGGGTCGTATCCCTGCCGAAAAGGTAAACCGCGCCTTCATCGGGCTCAATCAGCCCCAGCGCTGTCTTCAACAAGACCGTCTTGCCCGAGCCGGCGCTTCCGAGGATCACGACCGTCTCGCCTTCGTTCATCGTCAGACTGAGGTTACGCAGCACGACATTATCGTCAAAGCGAACCGTGACGCGGTCAAACTGGAGGATTGAATCATTGGAGGCCTGCGTCATTATGCTCTAGGTGAAGGCGACAAAGATCTTTCCGATAAAGAAGGTCAGAACGATAATCCACACCGACGAAACGACGACCGCCTGCGTGGTAGCGCGGCCAACACCCTGAGTGCCCCCGGAAGTTTCCATGCCGTAGTGGCAACCCACCAAGGCGATGATCATCGCGAACACCAGCGGTTTCACGAGGCCCTGGGCGACGTCGGAGTACTCCAAAGCCTGGTAGGCGCTCGACCAGAACTGCGTCGAAGTGGTGAGGTTGAGCATGACGCAAGCGACAATGTAGCCGCCGACAAGCCCCATGAAGTCGGCGATGATCGTCAGCAGCGGGAGCATGGTCCCGGTCGCGATCAGCCGCGGGGTAACCAGCTTCTGAATCGGGTCGGTACCGAGGGCGCGCATCGCGTCAATCTGTTCGGTAACCTTCATCGAGCCTAACTCGCTGGCCATGCCTGACGCGTTGCGCCCCGCGACCAGGATGGCCGAGAGGACCGGACCCAGTTCCCGTACAATCGTCACAGCCACCACTGTGCCCACTTCGCCCTGCGCGCCGTATTGGTTCAACGTCTTCGACATTTGCAGCGTGATGACCGCGCCGACAAAGAAGCCAGTCAGCAGGATGAGGGGCAAACTGCCGACACCGATAATGTCCATCTGGAGTGCGACGTCGTCCAGGTAGTGGGGGGAACGGAAGATGTTGAGCAGCGCTCTGCCGCTAATCAGGAAGAAACCCTGGATCGTGTAAAGAGGGCCTTTGATGATGTCGAGCACGGTGGGTTTCTATTGGCGATGCTAGCATACGGGGAGTAGTCAAAGAATGAAGGGGCTCACGGACATAGAGGGAATTCGGGTCGGCCACGCATCCGATTTCGAGGGTTTGACAGGCTGCACAGCCATTCTTTGCGAACAGGGTGCGGTGGGCGGCATCGATGTGCGCGGTTCCGCCACCGGCTCCACCGAGTGGGATGTGCTCAGCCCAGGGCATGTGACCGAGAAGATTCACGGCGTGGTGCTCACCGGGGGCAGCGCGTTTGGCCTGGAATCGGTGAGCGGCGTGCGGCGCCACCTGGAAAGCCGGGGGATCGGGTACAAGATGCCTTCGGCGGTGGTGCCTCTGGTTGCGGGAGCGGTGATTTACGACCTGGGCATCGGAAAACCCAATGCCCGGCCCACTCGCGAGATGGGCGAAGCGGCTGCCGCCGCAGCCACCTCGGAAGCCGTCAAGGAAGGCGCGGTGGGCGCAGGGACGGGGGCCACGCTAGGCAAGATCTTCGGAATGCGCCAGGCGATGAAGTCGGGTCTGGGCACGGCTACCGTCCATCTCGAAGGGCCCTACTCAGGCGTTGTCGTATCGGCGCTGGCCGTTGTGAACGCACTCGGCGATGTGCGCGATCCAGAGACCGGCCGCATTGTGGCCGGGGCGCGCAGGTCTCCTACCTCGAAGGAGTTCGCCGATTCCGCCCGGCAGTTCAAGCGCGGCGCCCGCGCGGCTACTGCCCGCGGCGAGAACACCACTTTGGTCGTGGTCGCCACCAACGCACGGCTCAACAAGGTGGCCGCTTCCAAACTCGCGGCCTTGGCCGGCATCGGCATGGCTCGCAGTATCTCGCCCGTCTGGACCACCTCCGACGGCGATGTCATCTTCGCTCTCTCTACGGGCGCGGGACAAGCCGACCTTACCGCGCTTGGCGTCGCTGCCGCCGAGGCCGTCGAACAAGCTGTGCTCCGCGCCGCACGCCTGGCACCAACGCTGGGTGGGGTGCCGGGTCTCGCTGGTTGAGTTATAGCAGTGGGGTGGCCACGGCGTCTTGCCCATCTCCGGAACATAGTTCGCCTTCTTTTTATGCATAAGCTCCCGCACGCCTTCTTCGTTGTGGCTGCCGCGGTATTTGCTTATGCGGTCTACGTCGCGGGTTGGAAGGACGATTCCTTCTGGCCGGCTGTCTGGCTGACGCTGACCGCCGGCGTCTATACCGGGGTTGGCGCGTTGTTCCGTCACTCGGCAAGGCGGACGGAGGGGACTCCGCGGTGGCGGCTGGGAGTGCCGCCTCCTTCGATGGCGCATGGCACGAAGATTCACCGCCATCTGCGCCAGGTGGTGAAGGCGAACCTGTTCTGGGCGTCTCTTGGGTTGCTGGGCGTGCTTCCGAATTTCCTGTACGAAATTGAGGCGTGGCAGTGGGTGATTTCCGGCGCTCTGTCCGCGCTCTACTCCGGATTGCTTTGCATTCTTGCCTGGCACAACGCGACGTACGGTGTTTGGCTGGGCCGCGAGGCGGTGATCGCGCAATCGGCGCTGGGGCATCAGGCGGTTCCGTTCACAGCGGTCCGCGAGATTGTCGCCCACACCTGGCGCGATCAGGCCAAGCGGCGTGACGTCACGGGCTCCTACTACAAGTCATTCAACACGGTGGTGTCGCGGTCGTTCCGGTTCAAGGATGGCGAGGGTCATCTCATCGTGTCGATACCGCGGGAATTGACTCCCCCGGTGACAGAGCTAATCGAAGTAGTGGTGAAGCGGACCGGGCTGAAGGTGGGCGAGGAGACCCTGCAAACGTCCAGCTACGTAAATTAGCGGCCTGGTTCCGCTTTTCATACAATGAGGCCCATGGTGTTCCTGGCCTGGCTGGCCCTCGCTGCGATTACTCCGCAACAGGCGGAGTTTTTCGAGAAGAACATCCGTCCGCTATTCGCGCGCCAGTGCCACTCCTGCCACAACAGTAAGAGCAAGACCGCTTTCGCCGGGCTGCGGCTGGATACGGAAGCGGGACTGCGTAAAGGCAGCGACACCGGGCCTGTCGTCGTGCCGGGCGACCCACGCGGGAGCCGGTTGATTCGCGCGGTGAAGGGCGAACTTCCGCAGCGCATGCCGCCCACGGGCGCGCTGAGGGATGCTGAGATTGCGGCGCTCGAAGAATGGGTGAAGATGGGCGCGCCGTGGCCCGAAGAGGCGCCGGCGCCATCGCTCCAGGAGGGCGGGTTCAACCTCGAAGAACGGCGGCGCAAGCACTGGGCGTGGCAGCCGGTGAAGGCGGTAGCGCCGCCGCAGGATGTGGACGCTGTGAACCCGGTGGATCGCTTTTTGCGCGTGGCCTTAAGGAAGAAGGGCCTCGAGCCGGCTGCGCGCGCCGACGCGCTTACGCTGCTGCGGCGCGTGCGGTTCGACCTCACCGGGCTGCCTCCCACGCTGGAGGAAGTGGCCGCGTTTGAAAAGGACTCGTCGCCGGCGGCGTACACCGCGCTGGTCGATTCGCTGATCGGGTCGCCGCAGTTCGGCGAACGGTGGGCGCGACGGTGGATGGACGTCATCCGCTACAGCGAGTCGCATGGGAGCGAAGGCGACCCCGACATCCCGCACGCGTGGCGCTATCGCGATTACCTGATTCGCGCGTTTAACGAGGACGTGCCGTACGACCAGTTGATCAGGGAACACATCGCCGGCGACCTGCTGCCGCGGCCGCGTATCAACGGGCGCGAGCGGATCAACGAATCGGCGATCGGACCCGCGCATCTGCGGATGATCGAGCACGGCTTCCAGCCAGTGGACCCCTGGGAGGATCGCGTGAAGTGGACCGATAACCAGGTGGACGTGTTCTCGAAGGCGTTTCAGGGCCTGACGATTTCGTGCGCACGGTGCCACGATCATAAATTCGACGCGATTTCGCAGAAGGATTTCTACGCGCTGTTCGGCGTGTTCGCGGGAGCGCGGCCGACGCAGGTGTCGATTGAAGCGCCGGGCCAGGAGTCGCTCTACGCGGAATTGCGGCGGCGCAAGGAGGAGATCCGGCGCGGACTGGCCGAGACGTGGCGAGATAGCGTGGCGGCGGCGGTGGAGCGGCTGGCGCAGACGGACGGGACGCGGGACACGCCGGCGAGCCTGTGGCGGATGGTGCAGAAGGGCGCAGGGGAGTTGGAAACAGCCTATTGGAACGAGGAACTCAAGCTGCGGCGCGCGGTGAATGCGCGAGAGTTCGCGCGCGGCATGGACGTGCGCCAGAGCTTCGCCGGCTGGGTGGCGCAGGGCGCGGTGCTCCCGGCGGTGTTGCAGGCGGGCGAGTTCGCGATTCCGGCGTCGGGGGATCGCCTGATCAACGCGATTTATCCCGGCGGTGTCTATTCACATCTGTTGTCGGCCCGCAATAACCTGGTCGTATCGTCGCCGCGGTTCACCATCGATACGGATAACATCAGCATCCGGACGTTGGGCGGGCAGTTCAGCAACGCGCAGTTGATTGTCGAGAACTATGCAGTGCCGCGCGGCGGCATCTATCACATGCGCTTTGCTCCGAAGCAGGACCGGATGGGCTGGTGGCGGTGGGACACCACTTACTGGAAAGGCTTCAAGGCCTATGTGGAGTGGGGCACTTACGACGACCTTACTCACTTTCAGCTTGACCCGGAACAGGGACGAATGAAGCCAAAGCCGGAGCCTCCGAAGGATGGCCGCTCGTACTTCGGCATTCAGCAGATTGTTTTCCACGACAGTTCCGAAACACCACGCGAGGACGTGGT
>JAEUQD010000257.1 GCA_016789925.1 Bryobacterales bacterium
ACCTTTCGCGTCACCGGCAAGACACACATCATCGTCACCTCGCCCGTCGACGATGCCCACGCCATCGCCGCGCTCCGCATCCTCTCCAGCCCCGACACCCTCCCCGTCCTCGTCGTCGGCGGCGACCACCTCACAGAAGGACTCTCCGCCATCCAGTACGCCTTGGCCAACCCGGTCCTCCGCCCTCACTACGCCTTCATCGAGGCCAAGCGTCTCGCCGAGCCCTTCTACCAGCGCCAGGCCGACCCCACCGCCGCCGCCTCCCTCATCGACCGCTCCACCGTACTCAATGAGGCTGAAATTCGCAAAGCCGCCAAGCTCACGCCCAAGCTCAAGGCCACCCTCAACTACCTGGTCAAGAAATACGACTGCAGCGGCCACACCCGCCGCGCCGTCAGTCAATCCGGCGAGTGATCATCGGCTCTGGGCCGTTTTCCGCCGGGTCGAACGCAATCCCGTGGGCCGCCAGACTACCGCTTCGACGGACCCGCTCCCACCGGTGTGGCACACTGGAGTGGGTTACCGCCATGACCTTACCGCAGTCGCGGGCGTTCATGCCCCCATCCACCGATGACGGGGTCTTGTCGGAAGTGGTGCGGCTGCTGGTTGAGGTGTACCATCCGGAGCGCATCTATCTGTTCGGTTCGACGGCGCGGGGCGACGCGGGTCCCGACAGCGACTACGACTTGATGGTGATTGTCCCCGACGGCGCCCCCATTGCCCGGCGGGATAGCGGATTGGCGTACAAAGCGATCTGGCGCCTTGGCGCAGCAAGTGACGTGCTCGTGTGGACGCGCTCGGAGTTTGACATGCGTCTCGGGTTGCGGGCGTCTCTGCCGGCGACCATCGCGCGGGAGGGTAGGCTGCTCTATGTCGCCTAAGGAGGTTCGCCGAGCCGACGCACTGGCGTGGTTAGCGAGAGCCCGCTAAGGACCTGCGCTACGCGGCGATCGACCTCGCGGCCGAACCGCCCGCCTGCGAGGATGCACTCTACCATTTTCAACAGGCTGCAGAGAAAGCGTTGAAGGCTTTCTTGGTGTTTCATGACGAACCATTTCCGAAAACGCACGATCTCGGAAGATCGGGTAAGCAAGCGGTTCACTTGGACGCCGGGCTGGACGCCTTGGTCGACGGGGTCGTCGAGATTACGAAGTACGCCTGGATGTTCCGCTATCCAGGCAATGTTCCCGCGCCCACGCTGGTGGAGACGCTGGATGTTTCGGGGCGCGTGACGGCGTTCGTCGATGCGTTGGCTAGCCGCGTACTTGGCGATATGTGATGGGCATCCTCTGCTCTGGCTGACCAAGCCCGACCGGAAGATTGTTAGCGCCCGATGAGAAGGAGACCGCCGTCGCGATCCGCCTCACCCATGGCCGCCACGCTCAAACGGTCCGCCCCGCGCGGGCGCATGGCCCATCACCCCGCCATTCCGATTCGGTGAGTGTGTGCGGACTCCACCCGCCGGCCCTCCATGAGGCCGCCCTTCGTGTCGGAAGATCTGCGCCGTCGGTTTCCAGAAGCTTCGCTCTGCGCCTTCGTCAGAACCGGACATACAAGCCGAACTGAATCCGGCGCGGAGCGGTGATGGCACTGGCGCTGGTGACGCGGCCGAAGTTCACGGAGTTGATGTCCTGGTCGCCGAGATAGAAGGCGGCGTTGTTGAAGAAATTGGTCGACTCCATGCGCAACTCGACGTCGTAACGCTCGGCGAACTTGGTGCTCTTAATGGCGCCGAAGTCCATGTTGAACCACCATGGGCCGGAGAACATTCGTCGTTGTAGGGTGCCGAGCCCGCCGGGTTCGGGATTGGAGAACGCCTGTCCGCTGAATGGGGCTCGCCCGTCGGCGGCGACGCCGCGGCCGTCAGGCCCGAGCGCCCCCGGCACGATCATGTAAGGCCCGCGACCCGTCATGTTAAATGCCACCAGCTTGTCGAGTTGCTCCTTGTTGAGCGACGACGACGCCGTTGTGCCGTTTTCGGTGTTGGAGCGGTTGAGGCGGTTCAGTGTCCCCCGCAACGAATTGATCGAAAACGGGGAACCGGACTGCCGGGTCAGCAGGCCGGAGATCTTCCAGCCGCCGAAGATCAGGTTGCCCACGCGTCCCATGTTGAATCGCTGACCCGAACCGAAGGGTAGCTCATAAACGAAGTTGCCCTTAAAGGCGTGCGTGATGTCGTAGGGCGTGCGCGCCCGCTCGAGCGCCCCGTTGCGGATGTCGAGGAACGGTTCAAACAGGCTCTGGTTGGAGTCACCGATCGCGGCGTCGCTCATCACCTTCGAGTAAACGTAGTTGAACTGCCCCTGGAAGCCGCGGCTGAAGCGGCGAAAATAGTCCACCTGAAGGGCATTGTAGTTGGCGTTGGAGTAATTGGTCATCATGTTGCGGCCCTGTCCGATTGGAACCGGATAGAGCTGCACGGATCCGCTGAGTCCGTTGGTGTAGTAGACGTTGGCTAGTTCGCCGGCCTGCCCGGTTTGCAGGTTGTTCAGCACGGTCGCGTTGGTCAGCAACCCTCCGCTGCCCAGACGCGAGAAGACCGGCAGGTTCAGCCCGGCGGGTACGGCGAAGCTCCCCGTGGCCGCCTGGTTGGCGAAGGCGGCGTTGCGCGCGGTGAGGAAATCCTGGAGGAAGTTGTTGTTCCGGATCTCCACCTGGTTGTAGTCGAACGCCCGAAAAGCTTTTGTCGTCTTGTTCCCGACATACCGCAATTCGAGCACGCCCCCCTTGATTTCTCGCTGGACGCTCAGGTTCCACTGTTGCACGTAGGGCGTCACGAGACCGGGATCGGGGATGCCGAAAGCCGCCAGCGCATTCAACGCCAGGTTGTCGGCGAAGCTGCGCGGAACCTTGTAGACCGGGACAACCACGGCCGGCCGGTTCACACCCACGCTGCGGTTGGCGAAGCCCACCTGCTGCGACACCTGCTGCAAGCCGGCGTTCGTGTTCAGGTTGTTGCGTAGCGCCGTGATGTGTGCGTCGTTGACGTAATTGACGCTGTAGCCGGCGCGGAGCGCCGTCTTGCCATCGCCGAAGACGTCCCACGCCAGCCCGGCGTTAGGCCCGAAGTTATTGCGGTCGGCGTTGTAGTAGGGCCGGCCGGCGGCCTTGCCCGCGAAGTCGAGCGTATTCGTGCCCGTCATCAGGCTCGAAATGGGGTTGTTATTGATGAGTGCCGGCAGCAGGTACAGGCCCTTCTTTTCATCCAGCACCGTCACGTACTCCCACCGGACACCATAGTTGAGCGTCAGCCGGCGGTTGATCTTCCAGCGGTCGCCGAGAAACCACGAGTACGTGTCGAGAAGGAACTCGCGGCGCTCCGTCTGTCCCGACACGAAGCCGGACTCGCGGTCGCGCACATTAAAAGTCTGAGAATAAGAGGACACAATGCCGCCGAGCGTGGCAAGCATGTTATTGGCCAGCGTCAGGTCCTGCGAGCGGATACCCGGAAGGTCCGCCGCCACCAGTCCCCGCTGGTTGGCGCTGATGCCCAGCGTATACGTCGGCACGATGCCGCCGTCGTTATAGGGAGTGACACGCTGGATCATCGCCTGGAACCCGCCCTGAATCGTGTGCGACCCGGCGAACTTGCTGAAGTTGTCGTTGACGTTCCAGGTGTTGGTGAAGCGCCCCTGGGGCAGGAACGTCACCACCGGATTGGTGAAGCTTAAGTTGGTGCTGGAGAGGAAGAACTCCGGCGCCGGCTCGCCGGTGTCGAAGCGCACCGGGCTGAGGTTGAAACCACCGCTCAACTCGTTCGTGAAGGTGGGCGTGGGATTGCTGCGCCAACGGGCCGACAGGAACTTCGGCTGGCCGCCGGAAGTGGTGGTCGACGCCGTGGTGTAGGCGTTCTCGCCGGTGATATCGGGGCGTAGGCTTACATTGTCCGTGTACATCCAGGTGGCGCTAAAGGCATTCTTCGCGGAAAGGATGTAGTCTCCCTTGATGAGCATGTTCCAGGTGTCGCTGTTGGTAGACCGCACGAAGCGGTAGCCGCCCGTGTTCCGCAGCAGCGTGGCCCGGCTGTCGCCCACGTCGAAGTTATTAATGGCGGAGGCGGCCGGAAGCCGCTCGATCAACCCGCGCACGAACGGGTCGGCCGAAATCCCCATCAACTGAAGAATGTTCGCCTTCCTCACCTGGCCCGTAGCCGCGTCTTCGTAGGTGAATGTGCCCTGGCGCGCCTCCCCGGTCAGAATCGTCCGGTTGTAGGAACTCTGCTGCCGCACCATCTGCTTCTCGTAGTTACCGTAAAAGAACAACTTGTTCTTGATGGCCGGCCCGCCCACCGTAAAGCCGAGTTGGTTCTGGTTG
>JAEUQD010000275.1 GCA_016789925.1 Bryobacterales bacterium
CTCATCCACAACGGAGAAGAAGCAATGTAAATGCCAAAGATCCATGAGCGCTCTGGCATCGACAGAATGAGAATGCCAAGGCCCAACCGACCGGTGCCGCCACAATCGGCGTTTTAATTTTCGAGGCAAGAGAAAAAGATGCGATGAGCGAATTAAAAAGGGGATTCGTTTGGCAGGTGATTGAAAAGATGGGGCTTGGAGGACAGTGGCGGCTGGAATGGCTCCCATCGCTAGAGCAAGCGAGCGGCTTCTTTCGCAAAGTAAGTGAGGATCGTGTTCGCCCCGGCCCGTTTGATCGAGGTTAGGGACTCGATGACGATACGCTCACGGTCGACCCATCCATTGCTGGCCGCGGCCACAATCATGCTGAATTCCCCGCTCACCTGGTAGGCGGCCAGGGGAACCTCAAAGCGGTCGCGCGCCATGCGAATGATGTCGAGATAGGGCATGGCCGGCTTGACCATGATCATGTCCGCCCCTTCGTGCAAGTCGAGTTCGATTTCGCGCATCGCCTCGCGAGCGTTGGCGGGGTCCATCTGGTAGGACCGGCGGTCGCCGAATTGCGGGGTGGACTCGGCAGCCTCGCGAAAGGGCCCGTAGAAGCCCGAGGCGTACTTGGCGGCATAGGAGAGAATCGGGGTATTGGAAAATCCGTTCTCGTCCAAACGCTGCCGGATGGCGGCCACGCGCCCGTCCATCATGTCGCTGGGCGCGACGATATCCGCACCAGCCTGGGCGTGAGTCAGGGCCGAAGCCGCCAGCCATTCGAGGCTGGCATCGTTGTCCACGTCGCCGTTCACGATCTTGCCGCAATGGCCATGGCTGGTGTACTCGCAGTTGCAGACGTCGGTGATGACGACCAAGCCTGGGACTTCAGCCTTAATAGCGCGGACAGCCCGCTGCACAATACCTTCCGGGTCGTAGCCGCCGCTAGCTTGTTCGTCTTTCCGCGCGGGGATGCCAAAGAGGATCACGCCGCCGATGGCGAGGGATTTTGCCTCGCGGCACTCGATCACCAGTTGATCGATGGACATCTGATAGTTGCCCGGCATGGCGCCTATCTCGCGCTTGACGTTCTCGCCGGGACAGACAAACAGAGGCAGGATGAAGTTGGAGGGCTCGAGGCGGGTTTCCCGAACCAGCTCTCGCAGGGGTTCCGATGCACGCATCCGCCGCATCCGTGTTTGAGGAAATGCCATACGTGGGGCATTGTACCGCCTGTACTCTAGGAAAGGATGCGTATTGCCCGCCATTTCTATGTCCGCGGACGCGTCCAAGGCGTCGGATACCGCTACTTCGCTCAGCGGGAAGCCACCGCTCTTGGAGTCGTCGGGTATGCGAGAAACCTGGATGACGGTCGGGTGGAAGTCTACGCCGTGGGCGACGAGGCACAGGTAAACGATCTGTTGGCGCGCCTGCACCAGGGTCCGCGATTTTCCGACGTGCGCGGTGTCGAGAGCATCGAAGCCCCGGTGCTAAAATACGAGGGTTTTCGCATCCTCGCATGATTGACCTCAAAGCTCTGATCAGAGAAGTCCCCGACTTCCCCAAACCCGGCATCAACTTCTACGACATCACCACTCTGCTCAAGGATGCCAACGGCCTCCAGAGCGCGATTGGCGCATTGGCCGACCATTACCGGGCTGTGCCCTGCGATGTAGTGCTCGGCGTGGAAGCGCGCGGCTTCATCTTCGCCCCGGCCGTGGCCTACGCGTTGGGTAAGGGGTTCGTCCCGGTCCGCAAGCCGAAGAAACTTCCGGCGCAGACCGTTCGCATCGAGTACGACCTGGAATACGGAACCGACGTACTGGAAATTCATGCCGATGCCATCCAGCCCGGCCAACGCGTTTTGATCCTTGACGACGTGCTGGCAACCGGAGGCACGGCGGCGGCGGTCGCGCGCCTGGTGGAAAAATTGGGCGGCACGGTGAGTTCGCTCGGGTTTCTGATTGAACTCGATTTTCTGGCGGGCAGGAAGAAGCTGGAAGGCTACGACGCCTTTGCCCTATTGCACTACTAAATGGACGGGCTTCGCGTTCGTGTCCCGGCTTTTGCCAAGCTCAACCTGACGCTGCTGGTTCTCGACAAGCGGACGGACGGATTTCACGAACTGCGTACGGTTTTCCAGACGATCGCGCTGCACGACAGTCTGGAGATTGAGTTCCAGCCGGCGCGGCGAACGCGTCTGTCGATCGAGTGCAGCGTCGACATTCCCGGTGACAACCTGATCCTACGTGCCGCGGAGGCGGTACTCACGGAACTGAATATCAAGGCGGAAGTGCGGTTTCGGCTCGAGAAGCGCATCCCGATGGGGGGTGGACTGGGAGGCGGGTCGTCGGATGCCGCGGCGACGTTACTGACGCTGCCAGTGATGATGGGACGTGCCGTGGCGGCGGAGCGGCTGTCGGCAATGGCGCTCGAGTTGGGCAGCGATGTGCCGTTCTTCCTGGAGGGAGGAACTGCCTTGGGGCTCGGTCGCGGCGAGGAACTCTACAGCCTGCCCGAACTTCCCGAAACGCCTGTCTTGCTGGCCTGCTCCGGCATCCATGTCCCCACTAGCCAGGCCTTTGCGGACCTCCAGCGCCAGCCCGCCACTGGATTGACATCGCCTATTCATCACAATAGAATGAAAAGGTTCCAGTCGTTGGTCGCGGGTGTAGTTTGTCCCGAATCATCCAGTGGCTGGATGAGCCTTAGTGAGAACGATTTCGAGGCCGCCGTTTTTTCGCGGTTCCCTCAACTGACAACTTTCCGGCAGTTACTGATAGATCGTGGTGGTCTGCTTGCCCGCATGAGCGGAAGTGGATCCACGGTTTTCGGCCTCTTCCGGACGGCAGCGGTTCGGGACCGTGCGGCCCGGCGGCTCACCCAGGATCGCTCGGACGTCCAATGGGTAGCAACGACCTTACTTCCTCGCAACCAATACCGCCGTGCCTGGCGGCGATCCCTCGCGCCCGCGCGCAAGCGTCTCGGGCCGTCCGTTAAGGAATTCGGATGGATCGCCTAAGAGTCTTCTCCGGCAACTCGAATCCCGCATTGGCTTCGGAAATCTGCCGCCATCTTGGGCATAAATTGGGCGAAGCCAGCGTCCGTCACTTTTCCGACGGTGAGATCTATCTCCAGATTCTCGAAAACGTACGCGGCATGGACGTCTTTGCTGTACAGTCCACGTGCACGCCGGTGGAGCGCAATCTCCTGGAATTGCTCCTGATGATCGACGCCTTGAAGCGTTCCTCGGCAGAGCGTATCACGGCAGTCCTGCCGTATTACGGGTATGCCAGACAGGACCGGAAGGACAAACCTCGCGTCCCGATTTCGGCCAAACTGGTGGCCAGCCTGCTGGAAACAGCAGGTGCCGACCGCATTCTGGCACTCGACCTGCACGCCGCTCAGATCCAGGGCTTTTTCGACATCCCGGTGGACCACCTGTTTGCGACGCCCGTTCTCATCGACCATTTTCGCCGGAAGGCGGACGATAACTTCATTGTGGTGTCACCGGATGCCGGGGGTGTGGAGCGGGCCCGCGCGTTCGCCAAGCGCCTGGGTTCGCCGCTCGCGATCATCGACAAGCGGCGCGAAGAGGTTAACGTAGCCGAAGTGATGAACGTCATCGGTGATGTGCGGGACAAGCATTGTCTGATTGTGGACGATTTGATCGACACAGCCGGTACACTAGTGAAAGGCGCCGAAGCGCTTCTGGCCAGTGGCGCGAGCGCTGTTTCAGCGTGCGCCACCCACGCCGTCCTGTCAGGCCCGGCGGTGCAGCGTATCGAAAATTCCCAAATCGAAGAGGTTGTGTTGACCAATTCGATTCCGTTATCCCGCGAGGCGGCGCAGTGCAGCCGCATTCGCACACTTTCAGTTGCATCTTTGTTGGCGAAGGCAATCCAGTCGATTCACGAGGAAACCTCCGTCAGCACACTGTTTATTTAACTAGCCGGTTTCGGGTTCCGAAAGGGACAACCGAGCTCTTCCGCCCCGAACCAAAAGGAAGTCATGAGAAAAGATATAACCGTCGCCGCCGAGCCCCGCGAGACCCGCGGGAAGAATGCCGCGCGGCGTCTCCGTATGGCCGGCAAGATTCCGGCCGTGGTTTATGGCGCAGGCAGCGAAGCTACGGCGGTAGCCGTGAGCCCGAAGGAAATCAATAAGATTCTGCACTCGTCCACGGGCCATAACACAATTTTCGACCTCGGCATCGAGGGGACCGAAAAGACACCTGTGATGGTGGTCGACTGGCTGCACGACCCGATCAAGAGCAATTTACTCCACGTCGACCTGCTGCGGATCGACCTGACGAAGGTACTGCGCGTGAAGGTTCCGGTGCGCTTCAACGGCGACCCGGTGGGCGTGAAAATTCAGGGCGGTATTTTCGAAGTACTGAGCCGCGAACTGGAAGTGACGTGCCTGCCGGATGACATTCCGGAGTTTCTGGACGTGAACATTGCCGCCATGAACATCGGCGAGAGCATCCGCGGCAAGGATGTGGCGCTGCCGGATAAGGTTGCCCTGGGCAGCCACGGGGACTTGGTGCTGGCGCACCTGATCGCGACGCGCGGTTCGGCCGATGCCGCCGCGGCCGAGGTCGCCGAGAAGACGGCCGAACCGGAAGTGATCAAGAAGGGCAAGAAGGAAGAAGAAGCGGCAGCCGAAGAAAAGAAGAAGAAATAGCTTCTGTCGCTTTGGCTTGCTGAGTGATTTGCGGTATGAGCCCGGCAACTGGTTATCAATGGCTGATTGCCGGGCTCGGCAATCCGGGTCCGGAATACGAACTGACGCCCCACAATCTGGGGTTTCTGGTAGCGGATCTGGTGGCGGAACGGAACGGAATCCGTGCTACCCGCAAGGAAGCGAATGCGCTGGTGGGTTTAGGCCGCGTCGCCGGTTTGGACGTGGTTGTCGCCAAGCCGCAAACGTACATGAATTTGAGTGGTCCGTCAGTCCGGCTGCTGTTAGAGAAGTATGGTCTCAAGCCGGGCAACTTGATCCTGGTCTACGACGAGTTAGCGTTACCGTGGACACAGATCAGGGTTCGACCCAAGGGTTCGTCGGCGGGTCATAACGGCGTTGAGTCGGTGATCCGGTCGTTGGGCACGCAGGAATTCGCCCGGCTGCGGCTGGGCATCCATCCCGGTCACCCGATTGCGGATGGAGCCAGGTTTGTGTTAGCTCCGATAAGGAAGGCACAATATAAGGAGTTGGACGAGATGGTGGGGCAGGCCGCCGAAGCTGTCGAGTTCATCATCGCTGAGGGCGTCGAAAAGGCCATGGCGAAATATAATCGCCGCGCCCAAAGCGTTTCAGAAGAGGAACAATGAGAATCTACGAAGAATTGTTTATTGTGAAGCCGGACGCGCCGGAAGAAGAAGTGGACGCGTTTGTCTCGCAACTGGATGCCACCATCTCGCAAGCTGGGGGCAAAGTGGAAAAAGTGGATAAGTGGGGCACTCGTAAGCTTGCTTACAAGCTGCAGAAATACAGCGACGGGAATTACATTCTCATGCTGTTCCACTGCAATCCGGAAACGGTCAAGGAAGTGGAGCGCCGTCTCCGCGTCTCCGATCTCGTCTTGAAGTATTTGACCTCGCGGATGGACGAGACGCTCAAGTGGATTGAAAAGCGGAAGAAAGAACGCGAAAAGCGCGCCGCCCGCAAACCCGCGCCGGCTGCTCCTGCGCCCGCCGCTCCGATGCCGTCGGCTGCGGAACCAGCGTCGATTCCGGGTGCTCCAATGCCCGGCGCGCCAGCGCCAGCAGCGCCCGCCGAGGCTATACCAGCCGATGCGGCGCCCAGCACACCGGCAGCGGAAGAGTAATTGAGATTGAGCAAGGAGACGAATCATCATGGCCGAAACTAAAGGCGGAAGACCAGTCGCGAGTTCCCAGCGCCCCACCGGCGGCGACAAAGCCATTGTTTCCACCTCGAAGCGCCAGTTCTTCCGGCGCCGCAAGGTTTGCAAGTTCTGCGTCGACAAGATCGACCATATCGATTACAAGGAAGTCAGACTCCTGTCGCAGTTCATTTCCGAACGCGGCAAGATCGTGCCCCGCCGTTTGTCCGGCGTGTGCACGCCTTGCCAGCGTCGGTTGAGCGAGGCCATCAAGAAGGCCCGCAACATCGCGCTGCTGCCGTTTGCCTCGTCGGGCAGACTGCCCTTCTAACCGAGTCTTTTGAAGGAGAAGCCACATGGAAGTGATACTACGCGAGGACATCGATAAACTCGGCAACCGCGGCCAGGTTGTGAAGGTCGCGGCCGGCTATGCACGGAATTTCCTGTTGCCCCGGCGGCTGGCCGTCGCGGCTACGGAAGCCAACAAGAAGATCGTCGATCAGGAACGCCATGCTCACCTGCGGAAGGAAGCCAAACTGGCTTCGGAAGCAGCGGATCTCGGCAAGCTCCTGTCTGCCATCGAAGTGACGCTGAAGGCCAAGGCAGGGGAGAACGATCAACTCTTTGGTTCGGTAACTTCCAAAGACATCGCCGAGGCGCTGGAAGCACAGAACTTCACGATTGAGCGCCGCAAGATCCAGTTGGACGAGCCGATCAAGCAACTGGGCGATCATAAGGTTCCGGTGCGCCTGCACAAGGACGTTACCGTCGACCTCACGGTACACGTGGTCCGGGAGGAGGAGTAGGTCGTCATCATGGCCTACTTTGACCTGACCGGACAGACTGCGATCGTGACCGGCGCTGCCACCGGCATAGGCGAAGCCATCGCTCGCCGGCTGGCCGGCGCCGGCGCCACGGTGGTGGTAGCAGACCTGGACATCGAGGGCGGCCAGCAGGTGGCCGCCTCCCTGCCCCACAATGCATTTGCGCTGGCGGTCGACATCACGTCGGCGGAGTCGGTGAACAAAGCGGTGGAAGAAGTCCTGACCCGCACTGGCCGCATCGACGTTCTGGTGAACAATGCGGGGATCGGCGGCAAGGCCGCTCCGCTGTGGGAGCAGACGCTGGAAGACTGGAACCGGATCATCAACATCAACATGACCGGCATCTTCAACTTCTGCAAAGGCGTCGTCAGCCACATGAGGACGCGCGGTTATGGCCGCATTGTCAGCATCGCGTCGATCGCCGGCAAGGAAGGCAACCCCAACATGACCGGCTATTCGGCCACGAAGGCCGCCGTCATCGGCTTCACGAAGTCGCTGGCGAAGGAAGTAGCCACCGAAGGGATTTGCGTGAATGCCGTGTCGCCGGCCGTGGTGCGCACGAAGATCCTAGACCAGTTGACGCCACAGCAGGTCGATTACATGACGCAAAAGATTCCGATGCGCCGAACGGGAACCCCCGAAGAAATCGCCGCAGTGGTCCACTTTCTGGCCAGCCCCGACTGCTCGTTCGTCACCGGTCAGACCTACGACGCATCGGGCGGGCGCGCTACGTACTAACCCGTGCCCATCCCTTCCGATCAATACGGCCAGCATTCGGCCTACGAGTTACTGACCGCGGCCGCGCGAGGCCACGCACCGATGGATCAGCGGCTGCTGCATCGGCTGCTGGACAACCCGGCGGAGACGCTGCCGGACAT
>JAEUQD010000278.1 GCA_016789925.1 Bryobacterales bacterium
CGGTGATTCCTTCGCCAAAGTATTCCTGGGGCAAGGCTGCCTGCTGCAGAACGGCGCCGGTTTCCAGCTTTACTTTGCGAATGCCGGACCGTCCATTGAGCCCGGTCCCTTCATAGAGCACTCCATCGACGTATTGGAGACCTTGCGTGAACGCGGCTCGATCGTGAGGATAAGTTCTGACAACGCGATAGCCAGAGGTGGGCGTCTGCGCGGGTAAGCACCCGCAGAGCGCCAATGAAGCCAGCAGGACTGCACGCAAGGTCAGCCGCCAATCAGTGCCAGTGCGCCTTCCAGTTCGCTCCGCGTGTGGGAGTCGCCGCTGCGCTGTGTCGCCTCAATCCCCTGCCGGTACATGGCTCGCGCCTCGTCCAGCCGGCCCAGTTTCTCCAGCGTCTGCCCACCGTGGAAGTAAGCCGCGGCGTAGGTATCGTCCCGGGCGATGATGTCGCTGAAAACCTCCGCCGCGGCGGCCAGATCTCCGGAGTTCAATGTCTCCATTGCGAGCATATAGCGAAAGCGGCTATTGGTTGGGTCTTGCTCGAGCAGGCCCTTCAGTGCTTCAATTCGTCCGGCCATGTAATCTCACATTATATCGGCGTGCATCAAAAAGCCCCGCCGGTCAACTCGACACCGAGTCCTGGCCCTTGTGGGATCAAGTACTCTGCACCTTCCAAACGGACCGGATCTTTGAGGAAACGGTTCGCCATCTCGACGACTTTCGGGTTGAACTCGCACCAGCGGCATCCAGCGGCGGCCGCGAAGTGTAATGCCGCAGCCAGTTGCGGACCCATGGCGATGCTCACATGCGGGAGCACTTCCATGTCGAACGCGTGCGCCATATCGGCAATCCGGGTCGCTTCGGTGATTCCGCACCGGCCCAGGTCCGGTTGGACGACGCGCATCGCTCCCGCCTGGAAGAACGGCGTCAATTCCCAGTGGGTACGATAGCTTTCGCCAATGGCGATGGGCGTCTTGATGGCGCGCTGCAAGTCCGCGTGGGCCAGCGGGTCTTCCGGCGGCAATGGACACTCCAGGAACCACGCGCCGGCTTTGTCGAGCATCCAGGCGAAGGCTTGTTCTTCCCGCAGCGGCATGTGCCAGAGCGCGTCAACCGCCACCTTTCCCGGAAGCGCCGCCACTTTCTCCACCACGCCCGGCCAGTTGGATTCGTAGTACACCTTGAACTCGGTGAAGCCTGAATCGCGCGCGGCAGCCACGTCGGGTACACCGCTCAAATACGCCCTCATCCGCCGGGGGCTGCCCGCGGTCAGCAAGGCGGATACCGGCTTGCGCGCCATCTTGCCGGCCAAGTCCCAGAGCGCGATGTCCACGCCCGCAATCGCGTCCAGCATGAAGCCGCCCGTCTGCCCGCGCACACGCATGGTCGAGTACATCCGATGCCACCAAATCTCAATGTCGGCACGCGTGCCTTCGAATTCCTGCCCTTCGAGGATGGGGCGAAGCAGACGATCGATGATGGTACAGGCCACCTCAGGCGCAAGCGGCGCTTGCGATTCGCCCCACCCCACCAATCCGTTCTCCAGGGTCACTTTCACCAGCGCCGTCTCGAACATCGTCGAGTAGAGGGCTGGGTAGTCTTTTGACCAGCGGTAATCGCCCTGGCCCGCCGCCAACTCGTTCGGCGAACCCGCCATGCCGAGAGACGAGTCCCAATCGCGGGGCAACCGCACGGGAAATGTTTCAACCTTCCTGATTCGCATGTTCGCTCCTAACTGGTCCGCGGACGAGGGCGCGGAAAACAAGGAAGGCCGTCGGGTGCAGACAGCCCATAATGATGAAGATCGAGGTGTAACCGAAGTTTTGAACGATCCAACCGGTCAGAATCGTGAACAAGGTTCCGCCCAGTCCGTTTCCGAACGCGACAATGCCCGCCAGCGAGCCCACGATGTTAGCCGGGTACAGATCGTTAGTTACTGTCACCAGATTTGTTTTCCAGGCCATGTGCGCGAAGGTGACCAGGCAGATGAGCCCCAGCGCCGCGTAGCGCGAAGACGTAAAGGCCACCACGGCGCTCAATGGCATTAGCAGAGCGAACGGCAGCATGGCCGCTGTGCGTGCATTCAGGACGCCCCAATTCCGCCGCACCAACCGGTCTGATGCCAGCCCGCCCAGAATGGAGCCGGCGTCGGCGGTGAGATAGGGCATCCATGCGAGCATGCCCATTTCCGCTACCGTAAACCCGCGGTTCTCGACCAGGTACTTGGGAAGCCAGAAAAGGAAGAACCACCACACCGGGTCGGAGAAGAAACGAGCCAGCAGGAGGCCCCAGGTCTGGCGGAAGCGGAGCAGGTCGCGCCAGGTAAGCTCGGACTTTCTCAGGCCGCTCGTAGCGGCCAGAACCAGTTCGCGTTCACCCTCTGAGACGCGGGGATGTTTCTCAGGTGAATAGTAGAAGTAGAGCCACGCGCCCAGCCAGAAGAACCCCAGCAAACCGGTGGCGACGAACGCCCAACGCCATCCATACCAGTGCATCAATAGTGTGACCACCGGCGGCGCCAGAATCGCTCCCACCGACGCGCCGGCCTGGACGAGTCCGTTGACAAAGGCGCGTTCCTTGGCCGGGTACCATTCGCTGATCGCCTTGAAAGCAGCCATGAAGTTGCCGGCTTCTCCCAACCCGAGCAACACGCGCAACATGCCTAGTTGAACCGCGCCGCGCGCCAAGCCGTGCAGCATGTTGCTGATGCTCCACCACACCATGAACACCGCGAGGGCCGTGCGCGTTCCCCAGCGATCCACTAGAAAACCGGAGCCCAGATACATCAGCGTATAGGCAGTCAGGAACGCGGTGAGGATGTGAGAGTATTCCAGCGGCGACAGGTTCAGTTCCTTGGTCAGCACGGGGGCCACCACGGAAAGAGTCTGACGGTCCACGTAGTTGATCACCGTGGACAGGAACAGCAGCGCCGCAATCGACCAGCGAATCGGAATCATGGACGGACGCGTTCCCGCAACACGGCCAGTTCGGCGAGACTGGTGGCATCCAATTCAGCGGTGGGATGCCTTACCTTCGTGCTCGCGATGACACCCGCCGCTTTCAGGTTGTTCTTCATCGCGGAAACGCCCATGCCGGGCTGGAGTTCAAAACGCAGCAACGGCAGAATCCGCGTGAAACACCGCCAGGCCGCCTCCGGATCGCCGCTCACCAGCGAATTCCAGATCGCAACCAGATCCCCAATCAGATCGCTGCCCGGCATCGATCCTCGCGCCCCGCGCTCAAACTCTTCAATCAGGAACTGGCAGTTGAGTCC
>JAEUQD010000288.1 GCA_016789925.1 Bryobacterales bacterium
ATCCGAACAGCACAACGGCCGGAACGCCGAACGCCGCCGCCATGTGCGCCGGACCGGAATCATTGCCGGCAAACAGCGCCGCTCCCCGCAGTAGCGCCTTCACTTCACCGAGGGGCGCTCCCTGCACGCGCTGGAATTCGCCAAAGGCCGACAGATCATCGCCGGTTGCGCCGATGAAGACCGGCTCGAGCCCTCCGCTGCGAAGCCACCGCGCCAGTTCGACAAACCGGGCGGACGGCCACGTCTTATCGGGTTGCGAGGCCACGGGGTGGATTACTGCATAAGGACCAGTAGAGGGCCGGTCGCCGGCATAGAGCGCGGCGCGGGGGATCTCCGTTTGCGGCACGCCCAGGTAGAACATCGCAGCCGCCACGTGTTCAGCCGTATGTACCTTTCGTTCGGCACCCAGAATTGCCTGTGCCCGCGGGATTGGAACGTTGTATGCCCACTGGTGCCGGTAGTGACCGAACCCGGCGCGCCACCTGGCGCCTGATGCCAGTGTGAGCAGCAGGCTCCTGGTGCCGCCGTGCAAATTAAGGGTGAGCCGCGGCCGGAATCGCAGGACTTCCGGGAGGCGAGGCGCCAGTTTGGCTTCCAGGAAGGGGTTTCCATCGTAGACGGCGCGAAAGCGATCCTCCACGACCACCCCAATGCGCAAGTCCGGCCGGAACCGGCCCAGCAATTCGAGCGCCGGGGTCGTGAGCACGCAGTCGCCCAGAGACCGTAGGCGGACCAGCAGGACCCGCGACCCTGCCGGGAGCTGGTCCAATACGTTCACTATTCCTTCCGCGCCTCGTCTACCAGCATGACAGGAATGTCATCCCGGATGGGATATACCAACCGGCAAGCCGGGCATCGGAGCCCGTTTTCGTCCTGGAGCAATTCAATCGGTGTCTTGCACACGGGACAGACAAGGATGTCGAGCAGATCTTTGCTGATAGCCATGGTGTAACGAAACCTTCAGTCTAGCTCAGCCGGAACGAAATCAGCCCTTGAGTTCCTCGCGCGCCTTCTGGATCACACCCAGATACTGCCGCGCACGAGCCTCGATTTCGTCGTACTTGCCTTCCTTGATGAGCTTCGCGTCCACCAGTTCGCCGCCCACCGCGACAGCGCAGGCTCCTGCTTTCAGGAACTCACCCGCTGTCTCGAGGTTCACGCCTCCCGTCGGCACCATTTCGATGTGCGGAAACGGACCCTTGAGCGCCTTGATGTACTTCGGGCCGCCGACGTTGCCGCACGGAAAGACCTTCACGATATCGGCGCCTGCCTCCCAGGCCGTCAACACCTCGGTGGGCGTCAATGCTCCCGGACAGATCACCTTCGAATACCGGTTGGCCATCTCAATGGTCGAAGTCTTCAGAGAGGGCGTGACGAAAAACTGAGCGCCGGCCAGCATGCAGATGCGCGCCGTTTCCGGATCGAGCACCGTACCGGCGCCCAGCACAATCTTGTCGCCAAACAGATCGGCTACTTTTTCGAGCGCCTTGATCGCACCCGGCACCGTCATAGTAATTTCCGCGGACCGGATGCCGCCGCTGTAGATGGCTTCAATGGCCTTGATCGCGGTCTCGGCGGAAGTGGTGCGCACCACCGGCACAATCCCGATATCCACCATCGCGGCTTTGATTTGCTGCCTGGTCATCGCGATTTCCCTAGACGGACGTCAGTCCGAGTTTGGCATACCACGGCTTGGCCGGAGCGATCGCCGCGTTCACCGCGTTGATGTTCTTCACGCCCTCGGTCGACAGCCAGTCTTCGAGTGCTTTCACGCCTTGCTTGGCGTACACCGGAATGCCTTCCTTCCAGGTCGCGCGGCCGCAGAGTACACCCGAGAAATCGGTGCCGGCATCGGCGGCCATCCGCAGCGATTCGGTGAACTGGTCGTTGCTCACGCCCGCGCTTAGATAGATGAACGGCTTCTTGGCAACCGAAGCGGCCCGGCGGAAGTGATCGAGAGATTCTTCCCACGAATACGCCTTCTGGCCCTTGTATACGCTGCTGCCTTCCACGTAGTTCGCGTTGATCGGGACTTCCACTTTCAACACGTCGACGCGATAGTGCGGCTTGGAGAATTCCTCCATGCTCTTGATCACGATCTCCGGTTTGATCTTGGCGAACTCGAGACCCTTCTCGTCGCCGCCCTTCGGGTCGTAGCCGATGAATTCGAGGAAGAACGGAATCTCCTCGGCATGGCACTCAGAGCCGATACGCTCGATAAATGCATGCTTGATTTCATTTACTTTGGCGTCGTCGTACGGCGTGTAGTAGATCAGGATCTTCACCGCATCTGCGCCCCAATTCTTGATTCGTTGTGCCGAGACGTCCGGCAGCAAATCCGGCAGGCGGCCCGGCTGCGTGTTGTCGTAGCCGCTCTTTTCGTAAGCCAGCAGCAGGCCCGCATTCTCCGACCGCACTTTGGTGGCCGGTAGACCCCATTCCGGATCGAGCAGAATCGCTGAGGCATGGGGTGTCAAAATTCGCGTAACAGCGATCTTGAACTCCTGCATCTGCTCGTCGGTTACTTCCGAACTCTTGATTCCAGCCGCCGCCGCAATGGATTTCTGTAAGCTGCCGCGCTGGTCCATGGCCGCCGCCGCAATTACTCCACGGCTATTGGCCAATTTCTTAAGATGGGCTGTTTTGCCTTGAGAAAGCATGGTAGGTTTCTTCCAGTATAGCAGCCGGCGGCCGCCTGGTTTCGCGATCTTCGGGTCTTAAACTTTCCCGTGCCCCCACCGGGTGCGCCGTCGGAAATAGG
>JAEUQD010000372.1 GCA_016789925.1 Bryobacterales bacterium
TATATGAGCGTTCGCCCGTGCCTCGCGCTTAGCCTGTCGGCCTATGCCGGGATGTTCGTCTTCGGCATCGTCATGGCGCTGGTGGGCGCTATCCTGCCTCCCCTGGCCGGCCGTCTCGCCTTCGATCTCGCCGACATCGGCTCCATGTTTCTAGTGATGAACTGCGCCATGCTCGTCACCAGCTTGTTGCTGGGTCCGGCGATGGATGGCTTCGGAATGAAGCCGCCGATGGCACTCGGTCCCCTGGCGGTCTCGGCGGCGCTGCTGCTGATCGTAAACGCCGGGCGATTTCCCCAACTCCTACCCGCCGCCGCGTTACTGGGCATCGGCGGCGGTGCGGTGAATGGGGCCGCCAACACGCTGGTAGCCGATCTGCACGACGACCCCAAAGCCAAGAGCGCCGCCTTGAATCTCCTGGGCGTCTTCTTCGGTATCGGTGCTCTCTTCCTGCCTTTTTTGATCGGTGCGCTGCTCACGGCCGCCGGAGTGGACGGCTTGCTCGTGGCCACATCCCTCGTCTGCGCGATGGCGGGCTTCCTGGCTCTGTTGTTACGCTTTCCCGCGCCGAAGCAGCAACAGGGCATCCCATTCGCTGGGGCCGCATGTTTCACCCGTTCCCCGCTCGTCCAGATAGCGGCTCTCCTGCTGTTCTTTCAGTCGGGAGTCGAGTTCATCCTGGGTGGATTCATCTCCGCCTATCTGACCCGCGAGTTCTCTGTCAGCGTCTCGACAGCATCCTGGGCGTTGGCCGGTTACTGGGCCGCCGTGATCTCCTCGCGCATCATTCTCAGCCGTGCCCTCCTGTCCACCAGTCCTTACCGCGTACTCGCCGCCAGTGCGGCCGCGGCATGCGTGGCCGCCGTACTTGCCTCCATCGCCCCATCGCCGCTCTGGGCCGTGATGGCCATCGTCGCCGTTGGATTCGCTCTGGGCGGCATCTACCCCACCGTGCTCGGAATCATGGGCTCTGCGTTTCGCGACCATTCCGGAACCGTCTTCGGCATCCTTTTTACAGTCGCTCTCAGCGGCGGCATTCTACTGCCCTGGGCCACCGGACAGGCCGCTCAGGCGCTCGGCCTCCGTGTGGTCTTTGCGATCGTCGCCGCGGCATTCGCCGCCGTGCTCCTCCTGGCGCGGCTCCTCACTTCACGGGCGCGCCGCCATGGAATGCCTCCGACGCCCCCTCTTCAAACGGACGAAATACATAGAGCGTCCCACCCGACCGCCAGTTCGCCATCCACGGCGCACCGGCCCCGGTGAATCCACGCACTGCGCCGGACATCCCCGAAGCGATAGCAATGTACTGTTTGCCGTCCATCCGGAACGAGATGGGCGCGGCCCGAATCCCGGAACCGGTTTGATAGCTCCACAGCACTTTGCCGTTGTCCGCGTCCAAGGCCCGGAAGTTGCCCTCCGCGTCTCCGGTGAACACCAGTCCGCCGGCAGTCACCAACATGCCCGCTCCATTGGGAGTGCGCAGCGGTAACTCCCAGGCGGCTTCTCCAGTGTCCGCGCGGATCGCCATTACCTTACCGCTCGCCTTGCCCGGCAAATAGCGGAACCCGCTCGGACCCGGCGGCAGACCCTTCTTCCGCGCTTCCACACCGTTATTCAAAAACACGGCGCAGTTTTCGATCACCGGAACATACACCAGGCGCGTCAGCGGACTGTAGGCCATCGCGTTCCACTCCTTGCCCCCAGCGGCTCCCGGACACACCTCCACACCCTCCACCGTCGGCATCGCCGCCGGATTCACAATCGGACGGCCCTTGGCGTCGAACCCGCGCGCCCACGTCACCTTCACAAACGGCTTGGCATAAAGAAACCGCCCCGTCGCCCGTTCGAGCGCATAGAAATGGCCGTTGCGGTCCGCATGCACCAGCGCCTTGACCTTCTTGCCCTCGTGCAGCAGATCGTCGACGAACACCAGTTCATTGACACCGTCGTAGTCCCACACATCGCCCGGTGTGTACTGGTAGTGCCAGCGCAGTTTGCCCGTATCGGCATTCAGCGCCACGACGGAATCGCTATAGAGGTTATCGCCGCGCCGCGCGTCGCCATCAAAATCGGGATACGGATTCCCCACGCCCCAGTAGACAAGGTTCACTTCCGGGTCGTAGGAACCATTCATCCATGTGCCGCCGCCGCCGATCTTCCAACTGTCGCCTCCCCATGTCTCGCGCCCCTTCTCGCCGTCGCCGGCCGTGGTGTAGAACCGCCACAACCGCGCCCCGGAGGTGGCATCGTAGGCATCGATGAAACAACGCGACGGATAATCGCCGCCTGCGATGCCGACAATCACCTTGTTGCCGACCACCAGCGGCGGCGCGGTCCCGCTCAGGTTGTCCTCCACCTTGCCCATCTCCACGTCCCAGCGCACACGGCCGTCCCGTGCGTTGAGCGCCACCAGGTGCGC
>JAEUQD010000373.1 GCA_016789925.1 Bryobacterales bacterium
GCCTACCGGATTGCCGAGAAGTTTGTACTGCGGGGCGGCTATGGCGAGTACTTCTGGACCATGCCGCTGTCCCAGATCCTGCAGGCTTCGCGGACGAATCCGCCGCTGAATCTGCGCTTCGAGACGCCGCTCGCTTCCCTGGATGGCACGTCGACATTCGCCGTGCGCACGGTGCCCACGGCCGACATGTACGTCGGGCGGGCCACCGTGAGTACGGAGGGGATCGTCGAGTTGCCGCCCAGCGCGCGCGGGATGGTCGCCGCCGACGGCCGCAACTGGGCCGACGGGCGGTCCAGATCGTGGAACTTCACGATTGAGCGGGAGTTGATGAAGAGCACCGCCCTGCGGCTGAGCTACGTGGGCACGCAGGGGCGGGACATGGAACAGCGCTACACGGTGAATCCGCGCGAGGCCGAGTACAACTGGGTGGCGCGGACCGGCACAGTGCCCCCCGGAAACCGCGACTTGATGCGGGTGAACAAGGACTGGTCGCTGACCGCGATCAACAAGAGCGGCATCTCGTCCACCAACACGCTGCAAGCCGAAATCGAGCGGCGCTACTCCAACGGGCTGGCCTTCCAGTGGTTCTACGTTTTCTCGCGCTCGCTGACCACCTCGGACGAGGGCGGATTCTCCGCCGGCTCGGGCAACATCAACGCCGTAGGCTCGGCGGTGGCACAAGTACCGTCCAACGAGTTGATTCTGGGCGGCGGCAAGATGAGCTTCGACGATCTGCGGCGGCTGGTGTACTACAACTCGGGCAACGTGCCGGCGCATCGGGTCCGGTGGAACGGCGTCTACGACCTGCCGTTCGGCAAGGGCAAGAAGTACGGGAATGGCGCCAGCGGCCTCGTAAACCATATCATCGGCGGCTGGCAGTTGGCGACCATCGGCGACTGGCGGTCAGGAACCTGGATGGGCGTGACGGCAGGGCAGTACCTGTTTGGCGACCCGACGCTGAACGCGGACCAGCGGCTGCTGATGACCTACGCCGGACGGCCGCAGCGGCTGTGGTTCCGGGGCAACTTCAATCCGACGCTGGCGACCAACGTCGACCAGCAGGCGCTGCAGGCGTTGATTCCGCTCAACCAGGCCGACCGCGTCTTGCGTCCGCTGGGTCCGAACCTGGACAACCGCTTGCCGCAGACGCTGGCCAACGGCACGACGCGGCTGACGCCGATCACGGACACGGTGAATTGGAACGCGCGGAACTTCTTCCGCGGACCGGGCGCATGGACGGTGGATGCTTCGCTCTTCAAGAACTTCCAACTCGCCGAGAAGGTGCAGTTGCGGTTCACGGCGGACTTCTTCAACATGCTCAACCATCCGCTGGACAACAACCCGAACGCCACGACCGGGTTGCAAGACCTGGCAACACAACCCAACGATCCCCGTATCGTGCAGTTTTCCGCACGAATCAGTTGGTAAGGGACGGAGCATTAGTCGATAGCGGCGAGATTAAAATAATGACATGAGCATCTCGCCCGATTCTCGTTCTCTTTCTCCCTATGGTCCGGCACGATCCACAATAGCCGGCACGCCACTGGACAACGAAGAACTGCGGCGCACCGACGCTTATTGGCGGGCGTGCAACTACCTTGCGCTGGGGATGATCTATCTGCGGGACAACCCGCTGCTGCGGGAGCCGCTGCGGGTGGAGCACCTGAAGACACGGCTGCTGGGGCACTGGGGAGCGAGTCCGGGGCTATCGTTCATTTACGTTCATCTGAACCGGGCAATCCGCCAACTGAACCAGGAGATGATCTACCTGGCAGGACCGGGGCATGGGGCGCCTGGAGTGCTGGCGCCGGTGTACCTGGAGGGTTCCTACTCCGAGGTTTATCCCGAGGTGAGTCAGGACGAAGAAGGACTACGGCAGTTGTTTAAGCAGTTTTCGTTTCCGGGTGGAATCGGGAGCCACTGCACGCCGGAGTTACCTGGTTCGATCCACGAAGGGGGCGAATTGGGATACGTCCTGTCGCACGCTTGCGGGGCGGCATTCGATAATCCGGAACTGGTTGTGGCAGCGGTCGTGGGGGATGGGGAGGCTGAGACCGGACCGCTCGCGACGTCGTGGCACATCAATAAGCTTCTGAATCCGGCGCGGGACGGCGCGGTGCTGCCGGTTCTGCACTTGAACGGGTACAAGATCGACAATCCGACGCTGCTGGCGCGGATCGACCATGAGGAACTGCGCCGCTTGATGGAAGGCTACGGCTGGACGCCGCTATTCGTGGAAGGGTCCGAGCCGGAGTCGATGCATCAGGCGATGGCGGCGACAGTGGAGCACGCGGTCCGGGCGATCCGGAGGGTGCAGGAAGAGGCGCGAGCAGGCGGGAGAGTGTCGCGGCCACGGTGGCCGATGATTGTGCTGCGGACGCCCAAGGGCTGGTCGGCGCCGGCGATGGCGGGAGGGAAGCGGTTGGAGGGATCGTGGCGGTCTCACCAGGTGCCGCTGGCGGATGTCCGCAAGAATCCGGAGAGCTTGCGGCTGCTGGAGGAGTGGTTGCGGTCGATGAAGCCCGAGGATTTGTTTGGCGAAGACGGGCGGCTGGTGGAGGAACTGCGGACACTCGCGCCCGAAGGTAAACGGCGGATGGGCGCCAATCCCCACGCCGACGGAGGATTGCTGAAGCGGAACCTGCGGATGCCGGATTTCCGGCAGTATGCGGTGGAGGCGAAGCAGCCGGGGATGACGGAGGCAGGGAACACGGCTGCGCTGGGCGCGTTTCTCCGGGATGTGATGCGGGAGAACATGGACAACTTCCGGGTGTTCAGTCCGGACGAGAACACGTCGAACCGCCTTAGTGCGATCTACGAGGCGAGCAAGAAATTCTGGATAGCCGAGTACTTCGAGGACGATGCGCACGGCGGGGAATTGGCGCCGGACGGGCGGGTGATCGAGATGCTGAGCGAGCATACGCTGGAAGGGATGCTGGAGGGCTACCTGTTGACGGGACGGCACGGGTTCTTCTCCTCCTACGAAGCGTTTGTGCACGTCATCGACTCGATGTTCAACCAGCATGCCAAGTGGCTGTCGATCTGCCACCAATTGTCGTGGCGGCACTCGGTGGCTTCGCTCAACCTGCTGGTGACGTCAACGGTGTGGCGGCAGGATCACAACGGGTTCACGCACCAGGACCCGGGGTTTTTGGACGTGGTGGTGAATAAGAGTTCGGCGGTGACGCGGATCTACCTCCCGCCGGACGCCAACTGCCTCTTGTCGGTCGCCGACCATTGTCTGCGGAGCGAGAACTATGTGAATGTGATCGTGGCCGACAAGCAGATGCACTTGCAGTATCTCGACATGGCGGCCGCGATCCGGCATACGACGAAAGGGATCGGCATTTGGGACTGGGCCTCGAACGACCAGGGAGTGGAGCCGGACGTGGTGGTGGCCTCGGCGGGCGATATTCCGACAAAGGAAGCACTCGCGGCGATCTGCCTGCTGCGGGAGGAGTTTCCGGCGCTGCGCATCCGCTACATCAACGTGGTGGATCTGTTCACGATGCAGTGCGGGACGGAACACTCGCACGGGTTATCGGACCGGGACTTCGATTCGCTGTTTACGACCGACAAACCGATCATTTTCAACTTCCATGGCTACCCGTGGCTGATTCACCGGCTGGCCTACCGCCGGACCAACCACCGTAACCTCCACGTGCGGGGCTACAAGGAGAAGGGGAATATCAACACCCCGCTGGAGTTGGCGATTGAGAACGAAATCGACCGGTTCAGCATCGCCATCGACGTCATTGACCGGACACCCTGCCTGCAACGGATCGGGGGGCACGCCAAGGAGCGATTCCGCAACCTGCGGATCGACTGCCGCAATTTCGCGCACGAACACGGCATCGACGCGCCGGAGGTGGCTGATTGGCGGTGGCCGGGCACGACGGGCTGAGGGTTGGGGATGGGCTCCCGGGGAGGATCCGGGGTTAGGCCGTGCGCCGGGACGAGTTCGCGGTAGCGCGTGTGAAGCTTCGGGGAATCAGCGCAGGCGGATGGGTACTCGCCGCCATCCGCCCGACTGTGAAAAAGCCGTCGACCACGGCCCGGAACGCCGTGTGTTCCGGCGGATTTAGCGAATTGGGCACCATCCGGTGCGCCGATACCGCGGACGAGAATGTGATCGGGTCCGTCGCCGCCGCCACTACGTCCGCGTGCCGGAACAGAGTCACGCCCCGCGGCGACTCAGCCAGTGGACACGCCGCCCGTATCTTGTCGAACGTATCG
>JAEUQD010000424.1 GCA_016789925.1 Bryobacterales bacterium
GAAGATCCGGCTGGGAATCTTTGAGGGTGGCGGCTGTGAACTCCGCGCGGGAGAACCTTTCACAATCACCACTGAAGAAGTAACCGGTAACTCCAAGATCGCCTCGACGGGCTACGCCGAATTCGCGCGCGACGTGAAGCCCGGCGACCGGGTTTTGCTCAATGACGGCGCCGTCGAATTGCGCGTCGTCAAGACAACGCCGACGGCCGCGATGTGCGCGGTTCTGACCGGAGGCTTTGTGGGCGACCGCAAGGGAATCAATCTGCCCGGCGTGGCGGTCAGTACACCGGCGCTCACCAAGAAAGACAAAATCGACCTGCGGGCGGGCCTGGAAGCCGGTGTCGACATGGTGGCGCTCTCTTTCGTCCGCCGGCGCGACGACCTGCTGCGTCTGCGGCACTACCTGGAAGAACACGACTGCGGCGCACCGATCATCGCCAAAATCGAAAAGCCCGAAGCCTGGGAGCGGCTGCACGAAATCCTGGATGAAGCCGACGGCGTGATGGTGGCGCGGGGCGACCTTGGCGTGGAAATGGCGCTCGAAAAAGTGCCCTTCATCCAGAAGGCGATTATTGAGCGGGCCCGCGAGCGCGGGCGTTTCGTGATCACGGCCACTCAGATGCTGGAGTCGATGATCGACAATGCCGTGCCTACCAGGGCTGAGGTCAGCGACGTTGCCAACGCAATCTACGACGGAACCGATGCCGTCATGCTTTCGGCGGAAACGTCGGTGGGCCGGTATCCGGTAGAAGCCGTCAGGATGATGGCTCGGGTGGCCGTCGAGGCGGAGGCCAGTTCGCGCTGGGCCCAGGGTTTTGATCTGGCGCCGGGCGCTTCGGTGAAACAGTCCGAGATCATCGCGGACGCGGCCTATCGCGCCGCGCGGATGCTCGATGCACGCTGCATTGTCGTGTTTACCAAGACCGGTGCGAGCGCCCGGTTGGTGGCCCGGAACCGGCCGCCGATCCCGATTGTGGCGTTTACGGGTTCCCAAGAGGTCGCCTGCCGGCTCCAGGCCATCTATGGCGTTCGCGCGCTGGTTGCGCCCGACGCCAGCAGCACGGACGAAATGCTTGCTCTGATGGACCGCTGCTTACTCGAATCGGGCTGGGTGGAGTCTGGACAAGCCGTCGTTTTTGTCGCCGGCCAACCCATCGGAATTCCCGGCACCACCAACATGATGCGACTCCAGGTGATCCGGTAAGGGTACAATGACGAGTTCATGCCCGAGTTGCTTACTGGTAAGACTGCCCTGATTCTGGGAGTCGCAAACCGCTGGAGTATCGCTTATGCCATCGCCCAGGCCTATCGCCGCGAAGGCGCGGAACTGATTCTCACCTATCAGGGTGAGCGCCAGCAGAAGACCGTGGAGGAACTTGGCGGGGAGTTGGGCGCGGCCCGCGTTCTTTCCTGCGATGTGTCCCAGGACGAGGAAATCGCCGCGCTGGTGCGGACCCTGGAAGGAACTACCCTGCACAGCGTGGTTCACTGCATTGCCTTCGCCAACAAGGATGATCTTTCGCGGCCTTTTCTGGAAACCTCGCGGGCCGGCTTCGCTCTCGCTCACGATGTCAGCGCGTATTCGTTAGTCGCGGTGGCCCGCGCGGCCGCGCCGCTGATGGCCGGCGGGGGTTCGGTGCTGACGCTGAGCTACCTGGGGGCTCAGCGCGTGGTCCAGAACTACAACGTGATGGGGGTGGCCAAGGCCGCCCTGGAGTCTTCGGTACGCTACCTGGCCGCCGACCTGGGACCGTCACGAATCCGCGTCAATGCGATCTCGGCGGGTCCGATTAAGACGGCCTCCGCGCGCGGCATCAAGGATTTCTCAAAGGTTCTGGAAGGAGTGGCCGCCACTGCCCCTCTGCGCCGCCAGACTGACCCGGCGGAAGTGGCCGATACCGCTGTTTTTCTTGCGTCCGACCTTGGTCGCGGCGTCACTGGCAACGTGATCTATGTCGATGCAGGTTTCCAAATCATGGGCCTATCGGCATAACGTTGACAGCCGTTTTGCCGTCTATCTAAACTGGAATCCGAGGACTGTCTCCTCGCTTCTCAACTCCGATTCGCAACCGCTTGGGCCGGCCTGAGGGCTGGGATTTGCCGCGGTTTACTGGAGAGCTTAACTCAATATGATCAAAGTCGAAGGCCTCACGAAGCGCTACGCGCGCACCTTGGCTGTGGACAACGTGTCCTTCGAGGTAGCCAAAGGCCAGATTGTCGGCTTTCTCGGCCCCAACGGCGCCGGGAAGACGACAACTATGCGCGTTCTGACGTGTTTTCTCCCCCCCAGCGGGGGCCGTGCCGAAGTCGCCGGCTACGATGTGGTGACGTCCCCCATGGATGTCAAGCGCCGCATCGGCTACCTGCCCGAAACACCGCCGCTCTACCCCGAGATGGAGGTGGAAGAGTACCTGACCTTTGTCGGCCGCCTGAAGGGCGTTCCGAAGGCGGATCTGGCCCGGCGGGTTTCGGAAGTGGCCGAACGCTGCAATGTGGCTGACGTCCGCAAGAAGCTGATCAGCAAGCTGTCGAAGGGATACCGCCAGCGGGTCGGCTTGGCCCAGGCCGTGATCCACAACCCCGACGTGCTCATTCTGGACGAACCGACCGCGGGTCTCGATCCCAAGCAGATCATCGAAACCCGCCAGCTCATCAAGGGCCTGGCGGGAGACCACACCATTATCCTTTCCACGCACATCCTGCCCGAAGTGGAACAGACCTGTGAGCAGGTGATCATCATCAATAAGGGCAAGGTCGTGGCCACCGATTCGGTGCAGAACCTGACCCACCGGCTGCGCGGCGCCGAAGCCATCGCGGTGGAACTCTCCGCCCGCGACGGTCAACTGGCGGCCACGGGCGCGCAGCAGAAACTCGAACAGGTGCCCGGTGTGAGCCGGGTCGTAGCCAAAGAGGGCCGCGACGGGCGCCTGCGCTTTGAGGTGGAGAGCCTGCAAGGGCGGCACATCCGGCCGGACCTCGCGCGGGCGGTTGTCGAAGCCGGCTGGAATCTACATGAGTTGCATTCGGTGGCCTTCAGCCTCGAAGAGATCTTCCTCCAACTCACTTCGGCCGACGCGGCCGCTCAACAAGGAGGCGTTCAATGAGCAATATCTGGATCATTTGCCGCAAGGAACTGAAAAGCTACTTTTCCTCGCCCATCGCCTACGGCCTGATGGTGTTTTTCGCCTTCATCGCCGGCTACTTCTTCTACGCCGCGACCGCGATCTTTGTTTCGCGCTCGGTGGAGTCGCAAATGATGGGCCGCAGCATGCCAATGGATTTGAATGAGTGGATTATCCGCCCCGTGTTGATGAACGTATCCGTCATCGGGCTCTTTCTCATCCCGATGATCACGATGCGCGTGTTTGCCGAAGAAAAACGCTCCGGCACGATGGAGTTGCTGGTGACCTCGCCGGTTCGCGACCTGGAGATCATTCTGGGCAAGTGGCTCGGCGCACTCATCATGTATGCCTGCATCCTCGGCATCTCGTTTCTCAACATCCTGATCCTGTTCGCGTACGGAACGCCCGACTGGCGTCCGCTGCTGGTGGGGTATTTCGGGCTGCTCTTGCAGGGAGGCTGTCTGCTCGCCATCGGCACGTTCATTTCGACCACGACCCGCAACCAGATTATTGCCGGCGTTGGCACGTTCGCCATCTGTCTCCTGCTGGGGGTGCTCGACTGGGTGACGGCCTTCGAGACGGGAACCGCCGCCAAGATCATTTCCTATCTCTCGGTAGTTCAGCATTTCGAGCCCTTCTCCAAGGGTGTGCTCGATACCAAAGACATCATCTTCTATCTGTCGTTCATCTTCTTCGGGCTGTTTCTCACCGCCCGGTCGATGGAATCGCTCCGCTGGAGGTCGTAACTCATGACTGCAAACTGGCTGAAAGCGAAACAAACCAAGTTCACCGCGTACGTCGCGGTTTATATCCTCATCGTTTTGGCGGTACTGGGAGTGGCCAACTTCCTGGCACAGCGTCACACAAAGAGTTGGGACTTGACCGCCAACAAGCGGTTCAGCCTCTCCGACCAAACGATCAAGGTGATCAGCGGCCTGAAGCAGGACGTGAAGATCACTTACTTTGACCAGGCGAGCCGCTTTGCCGGAGTCGGTGGCGCCAAAGACCTTTTGGACCGCTACGACAATCTTTCGGCCAAACTGAGCGTCGAGTATATCGATCCCGACAAGAAGCCTCAACTGGCGAAGGCTGCCGGAATCCGGAGCTACGGCACCACGATTCTCGATGTCGGCGGCAAACGCGAAGAGGCTAAGTCAGTCACGGAAGAAGAAATCACCGGGGCCATCATCCGTGCGCTCAAAGGCGGCCAGCGGATGGCTTGCGTCGCCCAGGGTTCCGGCGAACACCAGTTGGAAGATTCCGAACGGGATGGCTACAACGGACTGAAGGACTACCTCGAGCGGAACAACTACAAGACCCAGACGCTGTCGTTGTTACAGAAAGCCGAAGTGCCCAAGGAGTGCACGGTGCTCGTGGTGGGCGGTCCCACCCGCGAGTATCCGGAGCCGGTCGTGAAGGCTATCAAGACCTATGTCGAGGCTGGCGGCCGCGCCGTCCTCATGCTCGACCCGCCCCTGAAGTTCCAGGGTTCGGAAACCGACGAAAACGCTGGTCTCGTCGCCTTGCTGGCGGAATGGGGCGTGAAGCTGAACAAGGATGTCGTTCTCGATCCGAATCCGATGGGGCAGTTGTTCGGATTCGGTGCCGCTACCCCGCTGATCTCGAACTACGAAAGCCACGCCATTGTGCGTGAAATGCGCGGCACCACCACGCTGTTCCCCTTCACCCGCTCGCTGGAAGTGCTGACGGGTAAGAAGGCTACCGTGGACAAGCTGTTCTCTTCGAGTGAATCCAGTTTCACCGCGACCGACTTGAGCAAAGCCGAGGTGACTCCGGAGAAGCGCGGTACCTTCGCCCTGGCTGCTGCTGGAACCCTGCCCACCGGACAGGAGAAGGTGCAGGGCCGCTTTGTGGTGACCGGCACTTCCTCGTGGGTCAGCAACCGCTTCCTGCGTCAGGCGGGCAATCGCGACCTGATCATGAACATGTTCAACTGGCTCTCACAGGACGAAGACCTGATCTCGATTCGTCCGAAAGAGCCCGAAGACCGCCGGTTGACGCTGTCGGCCCGCCAGATGAACATGCTTGGGTTGAGCTGTGTCATTCTGCTGCCGCTGATTATCGTGTTTGCGGGCGTCAGCGTTTGGTGGAAGAGGAGGTAGGTACCCGTTATGCAGGTTCGTGGACTCCTCGTGGCCGCCTTGCTGCTTGCGGCGCTCGGCGGATTGGTGTGGTGGTCGAATACCGCGGAAAAATCGAAGGAATCCAAAGCAGATCCGAATGCTCCGCCGAAGATCGTCGAGATCCCGACCGACCAGGTGCAACAGGTCGAGATCGTCAAGGGTGCCGAAACCACTACAGTAAAGCGCGGCGCCGACGGGAAGTGGGAGATCGCCGTTCCCAAGCCTTTTCGCGCCGATCAGGATGCCGCCACCACCTTGGTGGGCACGTTCAATTCGCTCGCTTCCGAACGGCTGATTGAAGAAAAGGCGTCGGACCTGGCGGCGTTTGGTTTGAACCAGCCGTCGCTGACCGTCAACGTCACGCGGAAGGATGGCAAGAAGACGCGGCTGTTACTGGGCGACGAGACGCCGACTTCGGGCGGCGTATTTGCGAAAGTGGAAGGCGACCCTCGTGTCTTTACGCTGGCCAGCTTCAATAAATCGTCGCTGGACAAATCCTTCAAGGATTTGCAGGACCGGCGGTTGCTGACCTTCGACTCGGACAAGCTGACGCGAGTGGAAGTCGCGCTCAAAGGACAGCTCGCCGAATTCGGCAAGAACAATCAAAACGAATGGACCATCTTGAAGCCCAAGCCGATGCGGGCCGACGGAGGGAACGTTGAAGAACTGATTCGCCGTCTTCGCGACGCCAAAATGGACCCGGCTGTTTCCCCGGACGACGCCAAGAAGGCCGCGGCTGAATTTGCGGGTGG
>JAEUQD010000435.1 GCA_016789925.1 Bryobacterales bacterium
AAGCAGCCCGCGGTCAGCGAAGCCGATGCAAGGGCGGCGGTGGCGCAACCGGGCTCCTCGCAACGTGGCCGGTTCTATTTGTGGTGCCGCCAGCAGGGACGCTGGAACCAGGAAGTGGCGGGCTTGGATCCGGCGACGCAGGACAAACTGTTCGATCCCTATTCACCCGCGCGCAACGTGTCGAAGCGCTATCCGCCCACGATGCTGCTGCACGGTGACGCCGATACCGACGTGCCGTTCTCCCAGAGCGAACAGATGGACCGCGAGTTGCGGCGCGCCGGGGTCCCCTGCGAGTTTGTGCAGATCCCCAATGGACCGCACGGTTTCGACGGACGTCCTGAGTCACCTCACGCCGCCGAGGCGTTCGCCAAGGTGCTGGTCTTTCTCAGGCGCTACTTGAGCTAGGATTTCGCGGTTCCCGCTTACGCGGAGGAGCCTTCGTATCGAGCGATCGCACCAGGCGCGCGGAGGCGTCAGTGATCTCATCCACAGCGGCGAGAAATGCGGTTTCGTTCGCGCGCGATGGCTTGGTGAAGCCGCTGATCTTGCGCACAAACTGAAGCGCCGCCGCCCGGATCTCTTCCTCCGTCGTGGGTGGATCGAAGTTGAACAGTGGGCGGATGCTGCGGCACATGGTTCAGCTCTCGTTGTTGAGCAGGGTGCGCGCGTCGGCGATCAGGTCACTGACCGCTTCGGGCTCGGTCGTGTCGTAGTAGCGGCGCACGCGCCCCTGTCGGTCCACCAGAACGAAGCGGGTGGAATGGTCTGTCGAACCGTCCACATTGCCAAGCATAAACGCTTCGCGATTGAGTTGGTGCAGGGTGGCTTTGGGACCGGTGACGAAGTACCAGCGCCCGGCGACTGCCTGGTAGCGCTTGGCGTATTCAGCGAGCGCGGAAGGCGTGTCGTTGTCCGGGTCGACGGTAAACGACACGAGACGCACGTCGGCAGCGTCTTCCAGCCCGGCTTGCACCTGTTTCATCTGGCGCGACATGCGCGGGCAGGGTCCGTTGCACGTCGTGAAGATGAAGTCCGCCACCCAGACCTTGCCTTTCAACTGCGAGGCAAACGAAAAGTCGTTGCCCTGCTGGTCAGTCAGGGCGAAGTCCGGCATGGTGTTGAAGACTTGCAGGGGTTCGCGCTTGCGGGAGCAGGCTTGGAACAAGGCGACCCCGGCGAGGAACGCCCGGCGTGTCATGGACGGTCGATCAGCAGCAGCCCGTAGAGTACGGGCAGATAGATCACCGAGGCCAGCAGAACGCCGCGTGCGTGCACCAGCGACTTGTCGCGAAATACGCGCGTTCCCGCGCGCAGGAAGTACAAGCCCGCGAGCGTCGCGCCCACCAGGTACAGCTTGCCCGTCATGCCCAGAGCCGTTGGGATGAGGCTGACCGGGATCAGCAGGATCAGAAACGCCAGAATCTGGCGGGCGGTCGAGATGCCGTCGGGCTCCTCGACGGGAAGCATGCGGATGCCGGCGCGGCCGTAATCTTCGCGATACATCCAGGCGATGGAATAAAAATGCGGGAACTGCCAGATAAAGAGAATCGCGAAGAGAACCCAGGCTTCCGCCGTCAAAACACCGCTGGCCGCCGCAAAGCCGATGAGCGGAGGCATCGCGCCGGGAATCGCACCCACGGTGGTCGAGTGCCGGGAACGCCGCTTCAGGGGCGTGTAGAGCAGCAGGTAGCTGGCCATCGTGAACAGGCCGAGAAACCCAGTGAGCGGGTTGACCCGGAACGTTAACTCGGCCAATCCGACGACAGAAAGCACCATGGCGAACCAGAACGCCTGCGGGCGCGTGACCTTGCCCGAGGGGATGGGCCGCAGCTTCGTTCGGTTCATGCGTGCGTCGGCGTCGAACTCATACCACTGGTTGAGCGCGGCCGTGCCGCTGGCGATCAGCCCGGTGCCGATGAGCGTGTGCAGCAGCGACCAGATATCGAGTCCGCCGCGCAGCCCGAAGTAGTAGCCGATACCCGTGCTCATGAGAATGAGCCAGGTGATGCGCGGCTTGGTTAGTTCGAGAAATGGATTCATCGTGCGTAGCTCACCTGGGCCACCGGCGCTTCCGCAACGCGGACGTGACGCCGGATCTGAATGGTCATAAGAACACTGAAAGCCATGGTGAGCGCACCCACGGCAACGTGGGCAACCGTAAACAATACCATGACAGGCATGGGCTGCGGGGCATCGGCCGTCGCCACTCGCGACATGTAAGCGCCAACACCCAGGAACACCTGGGCGAACGTGATGGTGAGCAGCGCCAGTGCCGTGCCGCGCAAGGCGGCGTGACGAGCGTAGTGGAGCAGAATCGAGATCACCGCATAGAGCACGACGCCCGTGGCGACGGCAGCGCCGGCGGCGTGCCACACGAGGTCCAGCGCCTTATGCCGGAATGCCGCGCCGAGCGCGACCTGCGCCAGCACAGTGAGCGGTAGAACCACCGGGTGGCGCGTGAGGAACGACGTCGAATCCACGGGGTCGGCGCCGCGCCGCCAGGCGTCGGAAGTGAACAGAGCAATTGCGCAGGTGGTCGAGAAGAACAACTCGGCGAGGCAGGCGTGCGAGATGCTCACCGCCTTGGGCAGCAGGAAGAGCACCGTCATTCCGCCGAGGACACCCTGAACGATCACACCTCCAAGAGTTGCAAGGCCGAGGCGCTTCATCCAAGTCCGGTTGTCGACACGCCAGATAAAAATGGCAAGCAGAATCGTGAGGAAGCCGACCGTGGTGGCCACCATGCGATGGCCGTGTTCATAGAAAACCCCGCCCTTCATCTCGGGCATCACCTGCCCGTAGGAGAGCGGCCAGTCAGGGACGGAGAGCCCGGCCTCTTTACTGGTGACCGATGCGCCGGCCACTACCAGGAAAAGCGTACAGGCAGCGAGAAAGACGGAGAACGCGTGTAGACGGCCGTTGGCAGGGTCCATAAGCTCCGCTACCCTTGGTAGCTGAACTCCGCCTTGGCCGTTTCCTTCGGCCCTACTTTCACCTTGATCTCCTTGGTACCGTAGCGCTCATGCCATGCTTCCAAAGTGTATTCGCCCGGGGGCAGGCCCTTCAGCGAGAACGATCCGTCCTCGCCGGTAACGCCAAAGAACGGATGCGCGACGACGCCCACGTACACACGCATCCAGGGATGGATGTTGCACTTGATGGGGATCATCACTTCCGGCTTCGGGAAGCTCTTCACCTTGGGGTCGCCCTTGGGCGGCTGCGATTCGTTCCATTCGCGGTTTACGCGCGGCAGGGGATGAATGTTGTGGTTGGTGGGGTCGGAGTTGAGGAATTGCAGGTCCTGGTCAACCATCACACCCACCACGTGGGGCTTGTAGACGCAGCCCACCTGGTCGACGGTGACCATCTCTTTCGAGACGGCCCACTTCTGAGCGGGCAAACCAGCCTTGACGTACACGAATACGTTGCGAAGGGTCGCGTTGTCGTTTACAACCACTTCTTCCGACAACACGGGTTTGCCGCCATGCTGGCGCGCGCAGGCCGGCGTAGCGTCCATGCTCACGGGTTTCATGACCGGTTTGGTCCCCGTGAATTTGACGCTGCCTTCGATGGTGGCAGCGACCGCCGCGTCCACCGGAGGACCAGCCGGCGCTTCGGATTTCGGTTCCTCTTTTTTGGCTTCAGGGGTGGAGGTGGACCCGCCGCCGCATGCAGCCAGGAGTAGAGACACAATAAGGGTGAAGAAAAAGAGTGCTCTGGGCATCATGGGATTACAACCATATAGATTAGCAGGGTCTTCGGGCTACCGGACGACGATGTTAACCAACTTGTCTGGGACGATCACGATTTTCACCACCTGCTTGCCGTCGGTGTGCGGCTTCACGCGCTCATCGGCCAGCGCCTGCCGTTCCAGTTCGTCCTTGGCCGTGCCAAACGGCACGGTGATGCGCGAACGCAGCTTTCCGTTCACCTGAATCGGAATCTCAGCGCCCTCTTCCTGGGCGAGTTCGTCGCTGTAGGCGGGCCAGGACTGCTGAATCAATTGACCCGCACGCCCCAACTCCCGTGACCAGATCTCCTGCGACAGGAACGGAGCGAACGGGTGCAGCATCAGGCACAACTTCTCGACGATTTCGCCGGCCGCCCCCGCCGAAAGCCCGGATTCCAGTTCTTCCAGCGCATTCATCAACTCCATCAATGCGGCGATGGACGTATTGAAGTGCCAACGATTGTCAAAATCCTGGGTGATCTTCTTCAGCGTCTGGTGCAACTTGCGCAGAGCCTTGCGGTCGACGCCGGTCTGGCCGTCCGCGCCCTGTCCCGCCTTATCCACATTCCGCGTGACAAACCGGTAGACGCGGCCCAGGAAGCGGAACTGGCCTTGAACGCTCGACTCGTTCCACTCCATGTCCTTTTCGGGTGGAGCGGCGAACAGCGTGAACAGGCGGCAGGTATCGGCGCCGTACTTGCTCACCATTTCATCCGGGTCGACGACGTTTCCACGAGATTTCGACATGGCTTTGCCGCCCAATTGCACCATGCCCTGTGTGAATAGATTGGCCGCGGGTTCGGAGTTGGCCACCAACCCCAGGTCGCGCATCACCTTGGTCCAGAATCGCGAGTAAATCAGGTGCAGAATGGCGTGGGTGACGCCGCCGATGTACTGGTTGATCGGAAACCAGCCGTTGGCCTTTTCGGGCGTGAATGGAAGTTGCGTGTTCTTCGGATCGGTGAAGCGATAGAAATACCAGGACGAATCGACAAACGTGTCCATGGTGTCGGTTTCGCGCCGCGCCGGACTCTTGCACTGCGGGCACGCGACGTTGACGAACTCCGGCACGTTCTCGAGCGGCGACCGGCCCTTGCCCGTGAATTCGACATTGTAGGGCAGTTCCACCGGCAACTGGTCTTCCGGCACAGGAACCGTACCGCACTGCTTGCAATGGACCATGGGGATGGGCGTTCCCCAGTAGCGCTGGCGCGACACGCCCCAATCTTTGATCCGGAAAGTGATGGCGGCGTTTCCGAACCCATGCTCCTGGGCGAAAGCAGCCATCTGCTTGCGCGCCTCGTCGCTCGACAGACCGGACCACTGGCCCGTATTTTCGACAACGCCATAGTCGGTGAAAGCGATTTCCATCGCGTCTCCGTCGGCCAGCGGACCGTCTACCGGTCGGATCACGGGACGCACCGGGATATCGTAACGGCGGCAGAACTCGAAGTCCCGCTCGTCGTGCGCGGGCACGGCCATAATCGCGCCCGTGCCATAGCCCATGAGCACGAAGTTGCCGACCCAGATGGGAATGCGCTCGTTGTTAAAGGGGTTGAGTGCGTAGTGGCCCGTGAATAGACCGACTTTTGCGATATCGCCGGGACCCGTGCGGCCCAGTTCGTCGATCATCTCTTTCACCGGAGCGTACGCATCACCGGTAACCAGGCGGGCCGTCAGCGGATGCTCGGGCGCAAGGATCAGGCACGTGGCGCCATAGATCGTATCGATGCGCGTGGTGAACACGCGGATCTTC
>JAEUQD010000436.1 GCA_016789925.1 Bryobacterales bacterium
CCAGGCACACGCGGCGCGACTCACGGCGTCGAAAGTCCCATCCAGGATCTTGTCGCTGCTGTTTGCAACGAAAATCTTTCCCACGACGAACATGGTTTGCGGGTCTGTCCCCAATTTGTCAACCAGGTGCGCGAGCCAGCCAGCCTGCAGCTCCACATCATTGTTGATACTTGCAACATTTTCGGTTCCGGTGGCTTGAATGCCCTGATTTACGGCATACGCGAAACCGTAGTTCCGCTCCAGCCGGATGACGCGCGCACCCCAACCCTGCGCGGCCTGCCATGAACCGTCGGCGGATCCGTTGTCGACCACGACGACGTCGGCGAATCCCTGCCCTTCCAGCGACCGCAGCATGGCCGGAAGCACACAGCCTCCGTTCCAGTTGGGGATGACGGCCGCGGTTCCGGTCACGGGAGGAACGGCGTCCCGGAGCCCGCGAAGCGCTTCTTCACCAGAAACCACAGGTTGAAGAAACCGTCCCTCCATGGGTTGAGCTTAATCTCGCCCAGTCGCGACGAATACTGAATCGAGATTTCCTGAAACCGGATCTTGTCGCGATGCCGCAGCGCCTCGATCTTGATCTCTTCGCTGAAGGCCATGCTATCGGACTCCAGTGACATATATTTGAGGATCTCGCGCCGAAAGACCCACATTCCGGATTGCGAATCGCGGACCCAGTGGAAGTAGAGCATGGACATTGCCAGCGACAAAACCCAATTGCCGAATTTGTGCTTGAAGCTCATTGCCCGGCGATCGCGGACGGGGAAGCGGGAGGCGTTGAGAAAATCAACTTCCAGGTGGAGGTAGGCCTCAAGCAGGTAGGAGATGGCGTCGGGGGGGTAAGAATGGTCGCCGTCCAGGGTCACAATCACATCGCCACTCGCCCAGCGAAACCCGGTCTTGTAGGCCCGGCCATACCCCCGAACGCCCTCTCGGATGACCTTGGCCCCGAACGATGCAGCTACTTCGGCGGTCCGGTCGGTGGAGCCGTTGTCAACAACAATGACTTCATCGACAAATTCGGGCATCCGGCGGAGAACCTGTTCGATGCCTTGCTCCTCGTTGAGACAAGGACTGATGACCGTGATTCGCTGGCCTTTGTACAAACTGCTATTGTACGGGCGCGCCCAACTTTTCGGGTGGCCGGAAGCGTCTAGGATAAAGATGATGCGCTGTTTCGCTGTCTGCTTGTTGGCCGCCGCCGGCTGGGCCGCACCGCCGGAAGCGCCCCGGCCTGAGCTCACCCAGATAAAGAACGTGTACCTGCTGCCCATGGCGCAGGGACTGGACCAGTACCTGGCCAACCACCTCAACCGCCGCGGCATCTATCAGATCGTCGCCGACCCGGCCCTGGCCGACGCGGTATTCACGGAACAGTTGGGGCGCGACTTCGAGCATCGCTTCAACGAGCTCTACCCCTCGCCGGAGACGCTGGCGAAGGAAAAAGAAGAAAAAGAGAAAGAAAAGGACAAGGACGAGAAGCCTGCGGACAACAGTGCCGAGAAGACCCTGAAAGACCAGACGGTGATGCGTTCCTCCAGTTTCAGCCGCGGCCGGGGCAACGTTTTTCTGGTCGACGTCAAATCACGGCGCGTCGTCTGGTCGTTCCACCTTCGCCCGCAGAACTCGAATCCGCGCGAGATCAATCAGACCGCCGAGCAGATGGTGGAGCGTCTGGATCGCGATCTGAAGGGCAAGTGAGCGGCTAGCCTGATACCATCAGAAGATAGTGCGCATTGGTTCGCTTTATGGCTCTGGGAAGCCTGTCTTCAGTTTTGAGTTTTTTCCACCCAAAACGGAGGCGGCGGCGGAGGATTTGCTCCACACCGTAGGAGACCTTCAGACGGCGCTCGCGCCCGATTTCATCTCCGTCACGTACGGGGCGGGTGGATCCACGCGATCCCGGACCCTCGATTGCGTGACCCGCATCCAGTCGGAACTCGGCATCTGCTCGATGGCACACCTGGCGTGCATGGGGCACTCCAAGGAAGAGATCGCCGAGATCGTCTCTCACCTGGTCGACAAGGGGGTCCGGAACATCCTGGCCCTGAGGGGCGATCCTCCCCGGGACGCGGCCACATTGAATCATACGCATTTCCGCTACGCGATCGACCTGATCGGCTTTCTGGCTTCCGGTTTCGACATCGACATCGGCGCAGCGTGTTATCCGGAGACGCACCCCGAGGCCATCAACGCGGACGACGACCTGCGGCACGCCGTTGAGAAGACGAGGCTGGGCGCCAAGTTTCTGATCACGCAGTTGTTTTTCGACAATGCGCACTATTACCGGTTTCTCGATCGTGCCCATCGCGCCGGAATTACGGTCCCGATCGTGCCGGGGATCATGCCCATCACCAATGTGTCTCAAGTGGAACGGTTTACGAAGCTGTGCGGCGCCAGCATCCCAGGTCCGCTGGCCGCGCGCCTGAACCGGTATCGTGAGGACCATGGGGCGGTGATGGCGTGCGGCATCGAGCATGCAATCACACAGTGCCGGGAACTGCTGGACCGCGGAGTCCCGGGCCTCCACTTCTATACGCTGAACAAGAGCCACGCCACGCGCGGCATTCTGGCCGCACTCCGAACCCTTTAAGCTGGGTCCAAGTACTAAAGTATTGGGCCATTGGTCCGATAAGTAGCTCCAGAAGGAGAATCCTTTGAGCTACAACCCCGAAGTCGAGATGATGTTGGCCCAATTTGACCGTCTGATGGCAGAGTTGCTCCGGGGTTCGGTCTCTCGAAATACGTTCCGTCATTGGGAAGTCGAGTTGCTCCTCGACATCGAGCACTGCGAGCTTGACCGGCGAAACAAGCGCGAAATCCTCAAACGTTATCAGAAAGCCCAGCGGCGACATGTGGAACGGGGCGCGCATTCGCTGTTGAAGCTATCGGAGTACCTGGAGCGGAACCGGATTCGGCGGGAGACGCAGGTACTGACGCACCAGGATTAAAGAATACTCGTTGCATGCGAAGTTGAGATATACTTCTCAGACTGGGTACTTTTCTTCAGGACCCCGGTCTCGAAAGGATGCAACGATGAATTTACTCATCTGCAGGCTTGCAGCCGCATTGATTCTTGCAACAACACTTCTCCCGGCGCAGAGCGGAAACGCTTCGCTTTCCGGACGGGTTATAGACCCCTCCGGCGCCGTCGTCCCCGGCGCCGAAATCTCGATCCGCAGCGTCTCGACGAACGTGACCCAAAAATCCGAGTCCAGCGCCGATGGACGATTTTCAATCACCAACCTGATTCCCGGCGAGTACACCGTCACCGCTTCGTTTAGCGGCTTTCGCACCGTTGAACGTACTGGCGTCGTCCTCCGCGTCGGCGACCGTCTCAGTCTCGACCTCGCGCTCGAAGTGGGCGCCGCCGCCGACCGGGTGACGGTTACCGCAGAAGTCCCACTCATCCGGACCGAAGACGCGCAAGCCGGATTGGTCATCGACAACAAGCGAATACAGGACTTGCCTCAGTACAACCGCGATCCGCTGGCCTTTGTCTTTCTGACGCCCAACGTGAGCGGCACCGACCAGAACAACCTGCGCATCAACGGCAGCCGCAGCAAACAGATTGAGTACTTCATCGACGGCGTTCCAGTGACCACCGGGTACCTGCACGACGTCCCGCCGTCGGTTCCGTCGCGCGAGGCGATCGCCGAATTCAAAGTGATCACCAACGGGCTGTCGGCCGAGTATGGCCGGTTGTCGGGCGGCGCCGTGCAAGTGGTGAGCCGCTCGGGCACCAACCAGTATCACGGGTCGGTGTACGAGTTCTTCCGCAACGACAAGCTGAACGCTTCGGACTGGAACTCGAACCGTTTCGGGCGTCCCAGAGGCGTCTTCCACGACAACGTTTTCGGAGCGACGTTCGGCGGGCCCATCCGGATCCCGAAAGTCTACAACGGACAAGACAAGACCTTTTTCTTTCTGAACTATGAAGGCACGCGCCGCCGCACGGGAAGTAACGCCGCGCTGGGTTCGGTTCCGACCGACCTGGAACGTCAGGGCGACTTTTCACAGAGCCTGCTGGACCGCGGCGTGCCGGCTCAGATCTTCGACCCGCTCACTTCGCGGATTGAGGGCGCGCGCGTGCGCCGCGACCCGTTCCCCGGCAACCGTGTTCCGCAGGCCCGCTTCGACCCGTTGGCGCAAATCTACATGGGTTTCTATCCACAGGCCAACCGGGCTCCGCTGCCGGGCTCGAACAACGACAGCAACTTCGTTGGATCGGTTTCCAATCCCGCCGACAACAACCGCTGGACCGGACGGCTGGATCAGAACTGGAATTCCCGTCACTCCACCCACGGGACGGTATCGTACTTCGACAGTATCTCCAGCAACACACGCTGGTATGGACCGCTGCAGCCCACGAACGTCACGACCGGGCAGGCTTACACGATCTCTGCCGACCACACAGTCACGCTGACGCCAACGACGATTCTGAACCTGCGCGGCGGCATCGTGCGCGCCGTTTCGCTCCGCGGTAACCAGGTGGACGCCGACTCCTCCTCGTGGAACCTGCCGCGGGAAGTCCTGAACCTGCTGGGCACGAACGTCAGCCGGGTACCGAATATCGGTACAGGCAGCCACATCCTCTCGCTGGGCGGCGGCAGCGTCAGCGACTCGTTCGACACCAGCTATACGGGCAGCATCGGCTTGCAGAAACTCTGGAACAAGCACACCATCAAGGTGGGTTGGGAGCATCGCCGCTACTACTCAAACGTGACCAACGGCGGCAGCTTCTCACTGGCCACCGAGCGCCGGGTCACGTCGCAGTACTACGACAACCCCGTCAACGGCCATCCGATGGCCAGCTTCCTGCTGGGTATCGCTTCCTGGGGGCAGGGGACGCAGATTGCGGGACCCGCGTCGTTCCAGAGCTACCAAGGCGCCTATATCCAGGACGATTGGAAGATCACGCCGAAGTTCACGCTCAATCTGGGCCTGCGCTGGGATTATGAGCCGCCGCGCACCGAACGGTTCGACCGCCAGATCTACTGGGATGCCAACTATAAGTGGAACATCCAGCCCAATCCCGGCTGGTCGTGGGACGTCGCCCAGCGGGAGGCGGGCATTACTTTCGCCGCGCCCGAGTGGATCTCCAAGGGCATCTTCGGCCGTGCCGCGCTGATGGGCACGAAGGACTACCCCAACCGCACGATCCAGAAGAACTACAAGTACAACATCGCTCCGCGTATTGGGTTCGCCTACCAGGTATTGCCCAGAACCGTAATCCGGGGTAGCTACGGCAAGGTCTACCTCACCATGACCGGCGACCGCTTTCTGGCGTCGGCGGTGGATAACGTGGGCTTTGGCGACTTCGCCCGCGTCAGCCAGGATGGGACACCGGATGGCGGCCTTACCTATCCGGCCAGCTTCCGCAATCCCCTTCCGGGCGGCTTGGGCTACGTACCGTTCACGCGCGATGTTCAGGCTCTCAATTACTCGACGCTGGGCAACTGGTTTGTCGTTCCGGCCATCGATCAGTTCCCCGGGTACGAGCACGTGGCTCAGTTCAACATTCAGCGGGAATTCGGTTCAGGCGCCAATGTCTGGTTCGTCGAAGCCGCCTACAACGGAAACTTCGGACGCAGGCTGCCCTTCTTCGGCAACCTGCACAGCGTTAAGAACGCTTACGATACGCTGGGCAAACCGCTCGGAATCAACCTCAACAAACAGGTCACCAATCCATTCTTCGGCCAGATTCCGCCCAACACCACCCAGGGCGGCGCCACCAACTTCCTGGGCCGCATCATGCAGGTGATGCCGCTGTGGCGCGAACTCTGGGCGGTGAACGATCCCCTCGGTTATTCCAACTTCAACTCCGCCTACGTGCAAGTGGAACGCCGCTTCTCCCAAGGCTTCAGCTTCCTGTCCAACTACACGTTCGGCAAGGCGCTGCACGCCGGAGGCGGCATTGGCGCGGAAGGCATTCACAACGTCGGCGCCATCGGCAACAGCAATGGACCTCCGCAGGCCAACCAGCCGATGAAGGAAATCTACGGATTGTCGGACTACGACGTAACGCACCGGTTCCTGTTCAACTACGTCTTCGAACTGCCTTTCGGCCGCGGCAAGCGGATCGCCGGCTCATCCAACCGGGTGGTGAACGGATTTATCGGGGGATGGAGCCTCGCCGGCACAACCTTATACCGAGGCGGCCAGCCTTTCTCGCTCACCTGCGCCTCCGGATTCTGCCGCAACTACATCACGATCGGCCAGGGCAAGCT
>JAEUQD010000444.1 GCA_016789925.1 Bryobacterales bacterium
ATGAAGGAACTGATGAAAGAGGGGATTCCGCGCGAGGATTTTGACCGGCTCCATGCCCCGATGGGCCTCGACATCGGAGCGATCAGTCCCGAAGAGATCGCCGTTTCGGTCGTCGCCGAAATGATCGCCCTGCGCCGCGGCACCACGTCCGACTGGCGTTCGGTCTCCAAGTCGATTTACCAGAACCCCAATTTGCGGACCGTGTTGAAGTGACGCTGGCGGGCATCATCTTGGCGGGAGGTTCGTCCCGCCGCATGGGCCGGATCAAGGCGCTGTTGCCGTTCGGGGGTGAAACCTTTCTCGACCGCCAGATCAGACTGCTTGAACCTCACTGCTCTCCCGTCGTCGTCGTCGTGGGCGAGCATGCGGCCGAGATTGAAGCCGGGAGACAGCGCCCGGCCGTCACCGTCATCAACCCCGACCCGGATCGCGGCATGTTGAGTTCCCTCCAGTGCGGACTCTCAGCCCTTCCAGAACGAATCGACGCGTTCCTGTTTACTCCCGTCGACTTACCTCGAATCAATGAAGGAACGGTTGAACAGCTTGCTCAAGCGGCTGGATCCGCCCTCATTGTGATTCCTCGCTGCCATGGCCGGCGCGGACATCCGGTATTAATGGATGCCTCGCTCCGCCCCGAATTGCTGGCTGCCTCCGGCTCCCCCCGAGACGTTGTCGATCGGCATGCCGGTCAAGTGCGCTATCTCGATGTCGAAGACGCCGGGATCCTGGTTGACGTGGATACCCCGGAAGAGTACGCGGCCCTGACGTCATGAGACGCTGGCCGCTCCGCATTCTGGCCGCCGCGGTCCTCGTCTTGCTGACGGCCTTTGTCGCCACCCTACTGGTTTCGGCCGATCGCTTTCGCGTGCAGATCGAACAAGGTTTGCAACGCGCCTTGGGGCGCGAGGTCGAAATTCAGGGCGACTCCCGCTTCACACTCCTTCCTCGCCCCGGGTTCGCGGTCAACCAGGTGGTGATTCACGAGGACCCCGCCCTCTCTGTCGAACCTTTCGCCTACGTCGCCACCGTGGAACTCGGCATCTCCCCCTGGACACTTCTCTCCGGGCGCGTCGAGGCCTCGACCATTCGCCTGGTCGAGCCCAGTATCAACCTGATGAAGGTGCCGGACGGCGGCTGGAACGTCCAGGGCTTCGTCAACAAACTTCTGGAACCTCACCACGGACTTCCCGGTCTCGAGGTTTCGGGCGGCCGCTTCAACTTTAAGCTCGGCGACCTGAAGAGTGTTTTCTACCTGGCTGCCACCGACCTGGTGGTTGAAGCCGATTCCGCCAATCCGAACCGCTTCGGCATCCGTTTTGCCGGTGAGCCTGCCCGCACCGACCGCGCCTTGCGCGCTTTTGGCCAACTCTCCGGCCGCGGCATGCTCGAATGGGGTGCGGCCGAGGAGCCGCGCATTCAATTGACGCTCAACCTCGCACGCAGCGCGATTGCGGAATTCGCGACGCTTCTGGAAGGGCATTCGGCTGGTTTGGGCGGATTTGTCAGCTCGCGCGCGCGTCTCGCCGGCCCACTCAGTAACATCGCCATCGAGGGACATCTGCAGTTGGACGAATTCGAACGCTGGAGCTGGCTGCTTCCCACGAGTTCGGAATGGGGGCTGGACTTCCGCGGCAAGCTCGACTTGCGCGAGCAAATGTTCACGCTCGAGACGACACCCGGCCAAACCGTCCTGCCCGTTGCCTTCCGGGTGCGGGTTACCGATATCCTCGCGCGCCCGAGATGGGCCGCCCTCTGGACACTGCGCGACCTCCCCGTCAACTCCCTCCGGTCCCTGATTGCCGAAATGACCCCTGCGATCCCCGCCAATCTTCCGCTGGGAGGCAAGGCGACCGGCGTGCTCAGCGTTTCGCGGTCCGGCGTTCACGGGCGCATTGTTATCAACGATGCATCCATCGGCGAACTGACCACTGACCAGGCCGGCGTGATCGTGGAAGGCGGCACGCTCACGCTCCTGCCCACGCCGGTCGAATGGAATCAAAGAAAAGCCAGGCTCGCGGCGCGGTTTGATGCCGCAACCGGCGCCCGCGACCTCGAATTCCAGACGGCCGAAATGCCCATCGCCGAACTATCCAAGCTACCTTTCATCCCTCCCGTGCCGTATCTCGGCAAGTTTCAGGGAGGGCAGTTTGCGGGTACCGTCCGCTATCAGGCCGATGCAACCGGCATGGCCACCTGGACCGTCGAGACCGGCCTCACGGAAACCACCCTGCGCTTAGATGGGCTCGCCCTTCCGGTACGCATCCAGTCGGCCGCCCTGATTTGGCGTCCTCCCTCGCTCTCCCTCACTGCCATCCGCGGTGAGGTGGGCGGTATCGAGTTCGACGGCGACTATCGGAACGAGAGGTTGAAGCTGAAGATCGAGACCCTTCCGGTGGGAGAATTGGGCGCCATCCTGGAACCCACTTTCCAGCGTCCCGGATCCCTGCTGTCCCGTACCCTGCGCCGACGCGAGCCGCTCCCGGAATGGCTTCGGCTCAGGAAACTGTCCGGCGAATTGAACGTCGGCAGTCTGAATCTCGGTGAAAGAAAAGTCGACAATCTGCGAACGCCCTTCCGCTGGACGGGTCCTTCGCTGGAGGCCGGTCCCCTCGCGGGCGCCTTCCAGGGCGGCACTCTCAGTGGCCAAGTCAATATTGAACTTGCCGGCGCACAGCCCCTTTTCCGGGGCCAGCTCGGATTGCACGGCGTCCAGTGGCGAAACATCGAACTCGACCTCGAAGGCGATGTCCGGGCCGAGGGAATAGGCGCGGCGCTTTGGGCATCGCTGGCGGCGGACGGATCGTTTGCCGCCCGCCAGCCGTCCGCACTCGGCGACCAGGACTGGCGTACCGCCGGCGGATGTTTCCTCTACCGTCCCGACCGCATCGAACTTAACGGCGTACAGGCTAGCATCGGCGGAGTCACCTACACCGGCCAGGGAGCGTCCACTCCCGACGGCCGCCTGGCCCTCGATCTGACCGCGCCGCGCCGCTCGGTGAAGCTCTCCAATTTATTAATTCCATTCGAATAAAGATAAAATGCCCATAGCAGCCATGGCCACACCGGCGAGTAGCGATTGGAAGCAGGCGCTCGAACAGGCGCGGCAGCAGGCGCGCGATCAGTTAAGCGGAGCCTGGCAGTTGCACGTATCCCGTGTCGAAGAGGCCTTACACGCCAACTGGGGCGCGCATCTCGACCAGTTGCTCCAGGAGCGTCTTGACGCATTGTTTCCGGTATTGGAGTCGCAGTTGGCCGCGAGGGTGGCTGAAGCCGCTGCCGCCGAGCGAGCCGCCGCGGGCCGGGCCCTCACCGAGAACCTGAACCAGACGGCCCGCCGCCTGATGCTCTCGGAGAAGCAGGAGGACTGGACTCTCGCGCTCATCGACGCCGCCCGTACCAGCGCTCCTCGCGTCGCCGTCTTCACGTGCCAGGCCGAACGCCTGCGCCTCGAGCGGTCGCACCCTGAGGTCGGGTCGCTCGATATTCCACCCGGCGAGGCGGCTGCCCTCGAACAGGTGATGCACACCCGCGAGCCGCTGGTAGCCGCCTGGACCCCGCGTGAGATTTCCGCCGTCTTTGCCGACGAGATTGGCGCACCTGCCGATGGCTCGCGCGTCTATGCCTTTCCCCTCGAGGCGCAGGGGCGCGTCATCGCCATTCTCTACGCCGACGGCCCTAAACAAAGCGTCGATGTCAATGCGCTGGAGTTGTTGGCAGGCATCGCCGCGGGCGTTTGGGAACGCCGAGCGCCGGCGCCTGCTCCTGGACTCGTGACGATCGGCAACGCCCAGCCTGCCGCGCCCTCTTGGAGCCAACTCGTCCCCGAAGAGCAGGAACGTCATCTGCGCGCGCAACGCTTCGCCCGCGTCCAAGTCGCCGAGTGGCAATTGTATAAGTCCGAGGCGGTTCGGCAGGGACGTACCCAAGGGACTATCTATAGCGTCTTGAAGGAAGAGATTGATCGTGCCAGGCAACAGTATCGCGAGCAGTTTATCGACTCCGGCGGCACGATGGTCGACTATCTGCATTTGGAACTGGTTCGAAAACTGACCAATGAGAAAGAAGATCTCCTGGGTGCGGACTACCCTGGGCCGCTCCGCTAGTTGTTTGGCGGCGGGCGTTCTCCTGTCGCTGTTGTGGGCGTCAATGCCCTCGCGCATCGCGGCGGCCGGCAAGAAACCGCAAAAGGCTTCCGCCAGAACGGCGGCGAAGAAACGTGCGGCCCCAGCCAGAAAAGTAGCCGCCAAACCCGCGCCCCCCCCCATTCCCGCGACCCTGGACGGAATCGTGCGCGCATATCGGGAATCGCCAACCCCTGCCCTGCGCGCCGCATTGCATCAGTTTGCCCAGACGCATTCGAAAGAGGAGTCCGGAGCGCTCGCGCTTTTCGCCCTCGCCAATCTCGACCTCGACAACAACCGTCCCGCCGAGGCACTCCCTAACTTCCTGACCGCGCGAAGGCGCTTGCCGTCCTTGGCTGATTCCGCCGATTACGGCGCCGGGCGTGCTCTCGTTCAACTGAACCGCAAAGTGGAGGCGCTTCCGCTGCTCGACACCGTGGTCGCCCACCAACCGGTGTCCCCTTACCGTGTCTGGGCCCTCATACTGGCGGCAAACTGCCGGACCGACACCGGCGCGGCAGCCGAAGCGATCGAGCGCCTCCAGCCTGAAGCCGGCGACCTGCCCCAGCCCCAGGGGACGCTCGCGCTCGCCCGCGCTCTCGATGCGGCAGGCAAGTCCTCCGCCGCCATTCCGCTGGCGCTCAAAGTCTACAGCCAGTGGCCTCGCAGTCCCGAAGCCGTCACCGCCGAGCAGATCCTCCGGGCCGCCGGCGCACCGATTCCCGCGCCAGCCTTGCTCGATCGGGTGGAGAAGCTAATGCAGAACGGCGCGCCCACCCAGGCCGCTGCCGAGTTGCGGCAGGCCATCCCCCAGCTCCCTGCCGAGCATCGCGACCTCGCGCGGGTCCGGCTGGGCGCGGCCCGTTTTTTCGCACGCGAACATCTGGGGGCCTGGGAGTACCTCAATTCCCTGGCCGTAGCCTCCGGAGAGGCCGACGCGGAGCGCCTGTACTACCGCTTAAGCGCTGCGCGAAGGCTCGAAAAGTGGAACGATGTGGAGGAAGTGCTGCGCCTCCTGGAATCCAAATATCCACAGTCTCGGTGGCGTCTTGAGGCGCTCGTCGGCGCGGCCAACCGCTACCTCGTCGGAAACCAGCCAGACGCTTTTCTGCCGTTGTATAAAGCCTGCTACACGGCATTTCCAAACGATCCGCAGGCTTCGTTTTGCCACTGGCGAACGGCCTGGGTTCACTACTCCCGCCGAGACCCGAATGCCGTTTTCCTGCTCGCGGACCACCTGAACAAGTACCCGGGCTCGCCCGACGCCGCCGGCGCCCTCTACTTTCTCGGACGTCTCAAGGAGCCCTCGGAGCCCGGCATGGCGCGCGCCTTTTACGAGGCGATCAACCGGCATTTCGCCAACTATTACTATGCGGTGCTGGCCCGGGAACGTATGCGCCAGCCTGCCCTCCGCGAAGCGGTCATCCCCCCTGCCGCTTCCGCCCAAATCGCGGCTTGGAAGCTTCCTTCTCCCCAACCTCCCGATTTTGAGCCCGACACCGTCGCCGCCCAGCGGATGAAGCGGGCCAGGCTGCTGTCGAAAGCCGGTCTGGCGGAGATGGCCGAACTCGAACTCCGTTTCGGCGCACGCACCGATGGCCGCCCGGGTCCACTCGCCGTCGAGGCCGCCCGCATCGCCTCCGCCCGGGGCGCTGTCGGCCAGGGTATCCGGAACATCAAGGCCATGGCGCCTGCCTATCTGACCTGGGATCTCAGCACGGCGCCCCAGTCGTTTTGGAAGCTCGCCTTCCCCCTCCCGTTTCGCGCCAGCCTCGAACGGCACGCGGAAAGGAACTCGCTCGACCCCTATCTCGTGGCCGCTCTCATCCGTCAGGAATCTGAATTCGAACCGCGCGCCCTGTCGCGTGCGAAGGCCATGGGACTCACCCAGATCATGCCCTCAACAGGGCGCGAACTCAGCCGCCGGCTGGGCATCCCCTATCCATCGACCGCTGTGCTCTACCAGCCCGAAACCAACCTGCAATTGGGCACGTTCTTCTTGAAGCGGATCGCTGATTCCCTGGACGGAGTCTGGGAAGCCACCCTGGCCGCCTATAACGCCGGCCCATCGCGCGCCCGCCTCTGGCTCGGCTGGAGTGAATTTCGCGAGCCCGCCGAATTCGTCGAGGCGATCCCGTTCCACGAGACCCGCAACTACGTCCAGTCTGTGCTTCGCAACGCCGATATTTACCGCCGTCTTTACGCGAACCCCACGGCTGCGATACCTTCGAACCTTGGACAACTCTCTGAACGCCCCGATTCCCCGCAAGCAGGCAGTAAGGCCACAGGAACCCAGTAACGCCCGCGGGCGCTTCCGCAGTGCCCGGACGCGCCACTTCACCGAGTCGGTGATCCGCGAGATGACGCGTCTGGCCATCCAGCACAACGCGGTCAATCTGGCGCAGGGTTTCCCGGACTTCCCTGCCCCGCCCGAGATCAAGGCCGCGGCCCAGCAGGCCATCGCCGAGGAGCACAACCAGTACACCATCACCTGGGGCGCGCGAAACCTCCGCCAGGCGATCGCCGACAAGTACCGCCGCACCTACCAGCTCGATCTCGACCCTGAACGCGAGATCACCGTCTGCTGTGGCTCCACCGAAGGCATGATCGCGGCCCTGCTCGCCACGACGAACCCCTCGGAAGAAGTCATTGTCTTTGAGCCTTATTACGAGAATTACGGTCCCGACACCTGGCTCTGCGGCGCCGAACGCCGCCTGGTCCAGTTGCATCCTCCCGATTGGCGCTTCGATCCCGACGAACTCCGCCGCGCCTTTAACAACAAGACCAAGGCAATCGTCGTCACCAACCCACACAATCCCACCGGCAAGGTGTTTTCGCGCGAAGAACTCAGTCTGATCGCCGAGCTCTGCCAGGAGCACGACACCCTGGCCATCACCGACGAAATCTACGAGCACATCCTCTACGACGGCGCCGTCCACGTACCCCTGATGGCCCTGCCCGGCATGCGCGACCGCACCATCCTCGTCAATAGCCTCAGCAAGACCTTCTCGGTCACCGGCTGGCGCGTCGGTTGGGTTCTCGCCGCCCCGGACCTCGCCGACTCCATCCGCAAGGTCCACGATTTCCTCACCGTCAACGCCGCCGCTCCCCTCCAGCAGGCCGGCGTCCTGGCACTTTCCCAAAACGAGTCGTTCTACCGGGACTTGAGCGATCACTACCGCCAGCGCCGCGATGTCCTGGTTTCCGTCCTCAACGAAACCGGATTCCGGTGCTTCGATCCCCGCGGAGCCTATTACGTCATGGCCGACATCTCCGGCTTCGGTTTTCCTGACGATATCGCCTTTGCCCGTCACTTACTCGAAAATGTCGGCGTCGCCGCCGTGCCCGGCTCCAGCTTCTTCGAAGATCCGCGCAATGGTCACCATTTGATCCGCTTTTGCTTCTGTAAGAAGTATGAGACGCTGGAAGGAGCTTCTCAGCGTTTACGAGACCATGCTGCCCAACTTTCTAGCTGAAGACGCCGTTCGCGACGAGAACGGCCAATCGCCGGCGGTAGAGATCAGCGGTAACACCGGAGCCCCGCTGCTGGTTACTCTCGGCATCACGCGCATTGTCGAGCAGGAAAGCCTCGACGTCGAAATCCAGGGCTCGGCCGACGGCCAGACCTGGCAGCCCAAAGCCCTTGCCGAGTTCCCGCAGAAGTTCTATTGCGGAACCTACACCATCATCCTGGACCTGTCCGCCACCCCCGAAGTCGCGTTCTTGCGCGCCTCCTGGAAGATGAACCGCTGGGGCCGCGGCGATACCAAAGCCTCCTTTGGCTTCTTCGTCTTCGCTGAACCCGCCGGGGCGGCGGTGGCGACCGGCGCGTAGCCCGTTCAGCGCGTCACAGAACCTGAGCTTCCGGCTTCTCCGGAAAACGCCCCTGATCGTCAATCTTGTCCAGCCATTCGTCCATCGCGCCTCGCAACTCGGCCAGCGGTTGGCGGTGACGAGGCGATTGCGCGAGATTGCGAACCTCGTGCGGGTCGGCGATGACGTCGTATAGCTCTTCGGCCGGCTTGCGCGCCGCCATGAAGAGTTGCTGTGTCGCGTTCAGCTTCCCCTCGGAGTGCAGTTTTTTCATCACACCGAGAGTGGGATAACTCTTCTCGATGTACGCATTGAACTGCGTGTAGGGCCGCTCCGGCATGAAGTTGCGGATGTACTTGTACTGCACCGTCCGGACGGCGCGAATCCGGTCGAGCGTCATGTCGCAGCGGTCACGGGCCACAAACGCGTGTTCCCGTTGGACGTGCTTGGGTCCGAACAGAGGACTGCCATCCAGCCGTGCTGCCGCCACGTCCACCCCGGCACAATCGAGCGTGGTCGCCGTCACATCGAGCAAAGTAACGATGTCATCGCGCTCGGAGCCAGCCTTCAAACCTGCTCCGGGCCAGCGCACGATGAGCGGCACTTGGACCCCAGCGTCATAGAGCCATTGCTTGCCCCGGATCAGGCAGCGGCCGTTGTCGCCAAAGAAGGCGATCACCGAGTTCTCCAGAAGATCATCCTTGCGTAGCGCCTCCAGAGTCACGCCAATCTGGGTGTCGAGCAGGTTAATGGCATCGAGAAAATTGGCGTATTCGTCGCGAACCACCGGGTGATCGGGCCAGTAGGGCGGCAGTTCCAGGCTGGCCGGGTTAACCAGCCTCGCCTGTTTGCGCGCTTCCACGAAAGCGGGCCCTTTGTGCGGAGCCTGGAAGTTGATATGCGCGAAAAACGGCTGGTTCGGCCGGCGCTGGTTCCAGTGGGTGCCGTCAAACGGCTTCGGCGCGGTGAAGTTCAGGTCTGTTTTTCCGGTGCCGCGCACGCCGGGAGCGATGTCCAGGACATTGCAGGTGAAGTAGCCTTGCTCGCGCAGCCGGTCCGTGACCAGGCGCGCCCCGGCACGGAGTTGGAAGTTGTCGCGCCGGTGGCTGCGGTGATGGTGTGCGCCGGTTCGAACCTGGTGCGCGCCCGTCATGAAACCCGAGCGGGACGAGGAACACACCGGAGCGGTGGCGAAGGTCCGCGTGAACTTGACGCCTTCGGCTGCCAGCCGGTCAAGGTGCGGGGTGCGCGTGCCGGAAAAGCCGTAGCAGTTCAGTGCCGGACCCATGTCTTCGCCCGTGATCCAAATGATGTTCGGTGGCGCCTTGCGCGGCTGGGAAAGAACTGCTGGAGCAAGCCCCAGTGCGGCGGCGAACTGTCTGCGGCGCATCACGCTTCATTCTCGCTCTGTTACGATGAAAAATCCTCCTCTAATGACAGCCGCTGTACCGGGGGTACTCTCCCGCATTGTTGAACATAAACGCGTCGAACTGGCCGCCCGCATTGGTGAGCGTTCGCGTTGGGAAGCGCTGGCGGACGCTCGTCAGGACCGCCGGCCATTCGCCGGCGCCTTGCGGTCAGGGCGGCCGGCGATCATCTCCGAAATCAAGAAGGCTTCGCCCAGCAAAGGAGTGCTCTCAAACGATTTCGACGCCGCGCGCATCGCCGCAACCTACGCGCGGGGTGGCGCGGCGGCCCTGTCGGTTTTGACCGACGAGCGATTTTTCCAGGGTTCGTTGGCGGACCTCGATGCCGCGCGGGCCGCGTGTGCCCTGCCCGCCCTGCGCAAGGATTTCACCATCGACGACTTTCACGTCGTGGAAGCCGCCGCGCACGGAGCCGACGCAATTCTGCTGATCGTGGCGATTCTGAGCGTCCAGGAACTGACACGGTTCCGCGAGCTCGCCGAGCGCTATGGCATGGATGCCCTGGTGGAAGTTCACGACCAGGACGAACTCGATCGCGCCCTGGATAGCGGCGCACGCGTAGTGGGAGTGAACAACCGCAATTTGCACGATTTCTCCGTCTCGCTGGACACTTCTTTGCACCTGGCGGCCCGGATGCCCGCCGGCGTCTTGAAGGTGAGCGAAAGCGGCATCCATACCGCGCAAGACGTGCGGACGTTGATGGAGGCGGGCTATCAGGCGTTCCTGGTGGGCGAGCACCTGATGAAGGCGTCCGACCCAGCGGCCGCGTTGCAGGCTCTGCTTCAGGCATGATGGTGAAGATTTGCGGGATCACAAACCGCGACGACGCCCGGGCAGCCGTCGAGAGCGGCGCGAGCGCACTGGGGTTCAACTTTTACGCGAAGAGCAAGCGGTGTGTAACGCCGGACCTGGCTGCGGAGTTGATGGCTGAATTGCCCTCGACGGTTCTCAAGGTCGGCGTCTTTGTCAACGAAGCACCCGTGGAACTGGCCGAACAACTCGGGCTGGACGTCTTGCAGGTTCACGGTACGCCCGCCATATGGCCCCGACAAAACTTGTGGCGCGCGTTGAGCGTGACATCGTTGTTTCGTGCCGGCGACCTGGATAACGTCGAAGCCGACGCGTTTCTGTTGGACGCGCCCTCCGGTGCACAATACGGTGGCACGGGCGAGACGTTTGACTGGGCGCTCATTCGTGGCCTGCCGCGCCGCATCATAGTAGCTGGCGGCCTGGACGCCGACAATGTCTCGCGCGCGATCGCCGTGGCCCAACCCTGGGGCGTCGACGCGTGCTCGCGCATCGAGTCCGCTCCGGGCAAGAAGGATCATCGAAAAATGGCCGCCTTTATCACCGCGGCCTTGAGAGCATCATGACCGACTTTGAAATGAACGTGTCGCAACCTGACTCCCAGGGCCATTTCGGCCCCTACGGCGGCCGCTACGTGCCGGAAACGTTGATGGCGCCGCTCGAGGAGATCGAGCAGGCCTGGACGGAAGCCCGTAAGGACCCCACATTCCAGGCGGAACTGCACGACCTGCTCACCAACTACGCCGGCCGTCCCACACCGCTCTATTTCGCCAAGCGGCTGTCGGAGTCCCTCGGCGGGGCGCGCATCTATCTCAAGCGCGAAGACCTCCTCCACACCGGCGCCCACAAGATCAACAACTGCCTGGGCCAGATTCTACTGGCCCGGCGGATGGGCAAAACACGGATCATCGCGGAAACAGGCGCGGGCCAGCATGGTGTTGCGACGGCAACCGTCTGCGCCCTCTTCGGGCTGGACTGCACGGTCTACATGGGCTCCGAGGATATGCGGCGACAGCGGTTGAACGTCTTCCGCATGCGGCTTTTGGGCGCCAAGGTCGTCGGCGTCGACGCCGGTAGCCGGACACTGAAAGACGCCATTAGCGAGGCCATGCGCGACTGGGTGACCAACGTATCCACGACGCACTACTTGTTGGGTTCGGCGCTCGGAGCACATCCCTACCCGGTGATGGTGCGCGATTTCCACCGCATCATCGGTGAAGAGGCGCGGGCGCAGATGCTCGATCGCGAGGGCAGGTTGCCCGACTCCGTGCTGGCGTGCGTCGGGGGCGGCTCAAACGCCATCGGCATCTTCCATCCTTTTCTCGCCGACGAGGGTGTCAAGCTGGTGGGGGTCGAAGCCGGGGGC
>JAEUQD010000636.1 GCA_016789925.1 Bryobacterales bacterium
CCGCCGTAGTCGGCCCCGCCCAACAACGCGTAGATCGTCAACGCAACCAGCATCACCACGGCCACGACGATCTCGAGCGGCGGCATCATGACTCCTTCAACTGGCGTTTCAGCAGAAGGATCACAATGATCCCCAGAAACAGGTAGATCGCTGAGAATGTAACGAACGGCACAATCAGGCCGGGCATCGGCGTCACGGCGTCGGCCGTCCGCATCACGCCCTGAATAATCCACGGTTGCCTGCCCAGTTCGGTGACGAACCAGCCGGCTTCGACTCCGATCAGGCCCGCCGGTCCGGCAATCACAACGCACTTCAGGAAAAGGCGCGACGCCGGCAAATCCCGCAGCTTCCAATGCCGCCACGCGGCCCATACGGCCACGCCCATCATCAGGACCCCACAGGCCACCATCACCTGAAACGATAGGTGTACCGCTGGAACATTGGGCCAGACATCGCGCGGGAATTCCGACAGTCCCTTCACAGTGGCGTTGAAGTCGCCATACGCGAGAAAACTCAGGAAGCCGGGCAATTCCAGGGCGTAGCGCGTTTCCCGCTTCTCGACATCGGGCCAGCCGCCCACGCGCAACGGGGCCCTTGTCTCGGTGGCGAACTGGCCTTCCATGGCCGCGAGTTTCACCGGCTGTGTCCGGCCGGTAGCTTTGGCGAGCAGGTCGCCGCTGACGGGTTGGAGGATCGCGGCCACGCCGCCCACCAGCAGCCCGATCTCCAACGCCCGGCGATGAAACAGGCTCTTGTTGTCGCGCAGCAGTGCGTAAGCATGAATGCCGGCGACCGCGAATCCCGTGGCGGCATAAGCAGCCAGCACCATGTGCACCGATTGCGGCAGCGACGACGGGTTCAGCATCGCCGCGATGGGGTCGATGTCCACGGGCTTGCCATTCTCCAGGCGGAAGCCCGTGGGCGTGTTCATCCAGGCGTTCGCGAAGACGACGAACATGCCCGAAGCCGCGCCCGAAACCGCCACGAACACCCCGGCAACCCAGTGCGCCCACCGGGAAACGCGGTTCCAGCCATAGAGATAGATACCGAGGAAAATAGCTTCGGTGAAGAATGCGAAGCCCTCCAGCGAAAAGGGCATGCTGATAATCGCGCCCGCCCACTCCATGAACTGAGGCCACAGCAGGCCGAGTTCAAAGGAAAGAACGGTCCCGGAAACAGCTCCGACCGCGAAGAGAATGGCCGTCCCTTTCGCCCACCGTTTGGTGAGTTGCAGATCCACCGGATTACCGCCACGCAGCCAGCGCCACTCGGAAACAACCATCAAAAGTGGCATGGCCATGCCGGCCACCGCAAAGAGGATATGAAAGGCCAGGGACATGCCCATCTGCCAGCGGGCAGCCAGCAGATCCGTCATAGAGGGCTCACCCCTCTATTTTAGGAGCGTTCGGCGGCGAAGGTAAGCAGATCGCGGGGTTCTCCCACGGAGTTGAGCTGATAGGAGCCCGAACCCCAGGCTTGATCAAGAACCCGGCGGAGTTCCGGCTCCAGCGCGGCGCGTGATTCCGGAGTATTGGGAGCGAGCAAACGGTCGTTGACGCTGATCTCGCACCGGCGCCGGTCGAAGAGGATCTTACCCGCAAACTCGGGCTCGGCTTCGAGAATCGACGCAGCCGCCGTAGCCGCTTCCCAGGCTTGAGCAACCTTATCGGCTGGGGTCCCGGACAGAGCGGTTCGCCGCGCGTAGAGCAGCGCGCCGTTCGCATCCAGGCTGTAATGCGCCTCGTGCGCCACCAGCAGCACGCCCGGACCATCGGGCACATGACGGTAGTCAGCCACGTCGATGAGTAACTCGCCGACAACCTTGTTCTGAATCCACCGGTGAAATACCGGGATCGCATTGCTTAGATCGAAGCCCGGACTGGTAACCGCGAAAAGCTTGACGCGAAAATGATCCATGTTATTGCACTACCGCCGGCGCGGCCTGCATGCGGGCATAACAGGCGTGAGACGCCTCGATAAACAACTGTGATTCCTCCACCAATTGGTGCGCCCGTTCCGCCGTCACAGCCTGCGCACGCTCCTCGTGAGCGCGGAAGAAGTATTGCGCGAACTTAGCCCCCGCGAATGGATCGTGGAATAACTGCGTGTCCACTAACTGCATCTGAAATTGATTCACAATCGTGTCGGGGTCGCCCGAGAAAACCGGCAGCCGCTGTTTGAGCAGGGCCACCGCGCCGTCAAGCATCGCCTGATAGGCCAACTGCCCGGCTTTGTTGGCGTCGCCCGCCTCCAGCGCCAGTTGCGCTTCAAAGGCAAGCCGCTCGCAAGCCGCCAGTTGGAAATCGATCGGGTTCACCACTTCGCCCGCGCACTCGCCCACGCCGATGTCGCCGATCGAGTACTCGCGGGCGTCCGCCCAATCGGTGTAGAACGACGGGTCGACGTCGTGCGTTGGAACCGTCATCAGGTCCTCCAGCATGTTCTTCGCGGCCGCCTTCCCGATTCGCTTGATATAGGCCTGAAAGCGTTCGTCCGGCTGGCGTTCGGCCAGGTACCGGCTCGTGATCCGGTCAACGGTTTCCGGGATTCGCTTAGACGGCACCGCGCCGATCGCCAACCCGTAGGAGCCCGCGTTGTGTTCCCATTCGCCGCCCAACACAACCTGGAAATGTGGCACCGTATAGCCGTTCTTATTGCGGCTGACGCCGTAGAAACCGAGGTCCGCCACATGATGCTGCCCGCAGGAATTAAAGCAACCGCTGATCTTGATGTGCAGCCCGCGGATGGCCTCTTCCTTCACGAATTCCTTCTCCGCCAACTGCTCGCGCAACTCGCCCGCCAGCCCGCGCGACGACGAAATGCCCAGCTTACAGGTATCGGTCCCCGGGCACGCCGCGATGTCGAGAATAGTCCCGGCTACCGGCTCGGCCAGTTTGATCGCACGCAGTTCCCGATACAGCGCCGGCAGGTCGCCCTCGCTCACCCAGCGCAACACGAGGTTCTGCTCCACCGTCGACCGGACGGTGTCGCGCACGTACTTCCGCGCCAGATCCGCCACCACCCGCAATTGCTTCGAAGTGATATCGCCCAGCGGCAGCGCGATCGTCACCGTCGCATAGCCGTCCTGGCGCTGGCGATAGACGTTGGTTCGGTACCATTCGTCGAAACCTTCTTCGCGCGCCACCCCGATCTGCAGCAGCGACGCTTCCTTCAGCGGCTCTTCCTTATAACTGGGTACGCTCTCCAGCCACGACGTCCACCGCGTGTCGGGCGGCAGTTGCTTGCGTTCCTCGTCCACCAGGCGCTTGAACTCTTCCAACCCCAACTTCGAGATCAGGAACTTCAGCCGCGCCGTATTCCGGTTTTTCTTCTCGCCGAAGCGAGCGAAGATCCGCGCCACGGCCTGAGCCATTGGCAGCAGTTCCTCTTCCGGCAGGAAATCGGTGTAGAGCTTGGCTTGCTGCGGAACGGTCCCAAGACCGCCACCCACGTACAGCTCAAAGCCCCGCTTGCCGTCGCGCACCACGGCCACCAGCCCGAAATCGTGCAACCGCACCAGCGCGCAAGCCTCGTCGCGGCAA
>JAEUQD010000488.1 GCA_016789925.1 Bryobacterales bacterium
CGCCCGGACCCATCAATTCGTTCACGTCCTACCGCACCCCCTGGGCCAACGCCAGCAACACGCCCTTCCGCCTCTACAAACATTGGGTGCATGAGGGCGGCATCTCCACGCCGTTCATCGCCCACTGGCCGCGCCGCATCCGCGCCCGCAATCGCCTCAACCACAGCCCCGGCCATCTGATCGATGTCATGGCCACTTGCCTCGATGTCGCCCAGGCGCCGTATCCCACGCAACATCGCGGCAAGCCCATCCTCCCGCTCGAAGGGCGTTCCCTGCTTCCCGTCCTTCAGACAGGCAGCCGCGAACCCCACCCAGCCCTCTTCTGGGAACACGAGGGTAACCGCGCCGTCCTGCAAGGTGATTGGAAACTGGTCTCGCGCTATCCCGGCGATTGGGAACTCTACAACCTCGCCCTCGACCGTACGGAGATGCAGAACCTCGCGCCGCGCGAACCCGCCCGCGTCGCCGCTATGCAGTCCCTCTACCAGGCTTGGGCGCAAAGATGCGGGGTGGTCGAGTGGAGCCAGTTACGGCGCAACTAACCTCGCCCGCTCCATCCAATACGGCAGAAGATAATCCAGCCCGCTGCTCTCGATCCGCCCTGACCCGCCGCCCTCCATCTGGAACGGACTCCGCTGCCAGAGAAAATCCGTCGTTACCCGCCGCGCAATCGGAATCACCTCGCACGACCGGTTTTCCCCGCACGGCGTGAACTCGCTCCGCACGTCGACAGAATAGTCCCGCACCGGCCGCTCCAGCCACTGCTCCAGCAGCGGCGCCACCTCGCCCGCCGGCTCGCCCACGCTTCGGCTGATCGCACGGAAAAATGCGTTCTCGTGGCTCTCCGTCGCATCCCGCAGAATCTCGAACGCGCGCCGGTAATTCCCACGCACCCATCCCGAATCCCCATCCGACAGCAAGCAATAGAAAGTAATATAGTCCAGGTTGAACTTGAAATACGACTCGTGCGGTTCCGACGCTTCGGCTGCCATCGTCGCCGCAATCACCCCGGAACTGAAAAGCGCTAGTGACTTATAGGAATTGTTGTAAGTCCGCGACCCCACTCGGGCGCCCAGCTTCAGCAGCGCCAGTTGCTGGTCCGCCCGGTGAACGAACGTCGTGCTTACCCGTCCGTCGGGCATCACTACGGTCCAGCCGTGCCGTGTCAGGTTATCCAACAGCCGCTTGGCCAGCCAGCCCACGCCGCCCCGTACATTCACGTCTTCCACCAGGTTCCACGCTGCTGTCAGTCCGAAAAACACCCCCAAATACTGATCGCGCGACGTGTTCCCAATCCAAAGCCACTGCTCGCCATTCACGATTCCCGAATAGTAGCCGTGCGACGATTCTTCCGACAGAATCCACGCCGCATGGGGCGAATTCGCCGGAAACGCGCACCTTGCCAACAGGTCTTGACCTGTCACGTCGATCATTTGCCGAATCGTTTCGAGCGTTCGCTTCACGGCCTCCAGGTTCCCGCTCGAAGGCTCGGCTTGATACCGGAACGCCTCGGCCGCCAGCAGGTGCCCCGTCCAGATCGCCGAGTCCCCACACCGGCTATACCCAATGACTTCTTCGGATTCCGGAGTCCCAAACACCGGATCCATCAATTGCCCATAGGGCCGGTGCCGCTCCTGCAGATTTCCGTAAATCCGCTCCGCTTCGCCCTCCGCGGCGCTCAATACCGCCGCCAGAATCGCCGCTACTGCTATCGGCTTCATTCACTTTTAGTGTGACACGGAGGTACACTGAGTGCAGGCCAAGGACCCATGTCTGATCAAAACCTGAATCGCCGCAATTTTCTTGCCGGTGCTGGCGCGGTCGCTTCCGCCCTCAGTGCCGCCGCCCCTTCCTTCGCAAAGATGTCGGCAAAAAGTGCCGCCCGCGTGATCGGCGCTAACGATCGGATCAACGTCGGCGCAATCGGCGTCGGCGGTCGTGGAACGTATGTCGCCAACGAGTTCGCCAAGGCCGACAAGGCCGGCGCTAACTGCCAGGTGGTCGCCGTCTGCGACGTCTATCAGAAGCGCGTCACCCGGAACAAGGAGCACTTCACCAAGCTCTACGAAAAGTGCGACGGCTATCTCGATTACCGCGAAATCGTCGGCCGCCCCGATGTCGACGCCGTCATCGTCGCCACTCCTGATCACTGGCACGCCAAAATCGCCCTCGAAGCGATGGACCACGGCAAAGACGTCTATCTCGAAAAGCCCATGTGTCACACCGTCGACGAAGCCCGCCAGCTCGTCAACACCGTCAAGGAAACCAAGCGTGTGCTCCAGGTCGGCTCTCAAACCACCTCCGGCGACCAGTGGCACCAGGCCCGCCGCGTCATCTCTGAAGGCTACCTCGGCAAGATGCTCATGTCCCAGGGTTCCTATCACCGCAACTCGTCCAATGGTGAATGGAACTGGACGATCGACCCCAACGCCGGTCCTACCGCCAAAGGCGACGATTACATCGATTGGAAGATGTGGGTAGGCCCCGCGAAGTCCCGCCCCTGGGACCCCGATCGGTTTTTCCGTTTCCGTAAGTATTGGGATTACTCCGGCGGTATCGCCACCGACCTCTTCTATCACGTCGTCGCCCCCATGAACATCTGTTGGGGCGAGGCCCAATTCCCCTACAAGGTCATGGCCGCCGGCGGTATCTACGAGTTCAAGAACCTGCCTGAAGATCCCTCCAAGCCCGACCGCGAAGTCCCCGACACCTTCCACCTTATCGGCGAATACTCCAAGGGCCACTCCATCGTTCTATCCAGTTCGATGGCCAATTCCCAGCACATCCCCGGCTTGATTCGCGGCCATGGCGCATCGCTCATCATGGTCGAGCACGGCCGCTTCGAAGGTTTCGCCCCCCATATCACGCTCAAGGCCGAACGCCGCCAGGACAAGTACATCGTTCCCGAACTGGAAGCCAAGTTCAAAGGCGAGTCGGAAATCAAAATCCCCATCAAGGAAATGGACACGATGCAGACGCACGTCAACAATTTCCTCTCCTGCATGCGCACCCGCCAGAAGCCGACTCTCGACGTCGAAACCGGCGCCCGCGCCCAGGTCCTCATCACCATGGCCGTCCAGTCTTACCGCGAAGGCCGCATCCTCTACTTCGACGAAGAGAAGTGGAAGGTCGTACCCAAGCCGCCCCGCGGCTGATGTTTCCTGCGCTGGCGGCAGTCGCGAACCTAACCCGCGATTGCCGCCGCCGCGGCCAGTCCTGATAGGAAAGCCCCTTCGATTCGCGGTCCTCCCCAGGCATCTCCTCCTACCACCAGGCTCCCCGTCACCAGGCATCGCTTCTCGCATACCTTCAGCGGCTGGCTGTAGCGCCACCGGTGTAGTTGCCGGTCCGACACCCTCCCCGCAAACCACGGCGACGCCGCTTCCTCCAACATCTCCGCCACCGCCTCGCTCTCCGAGTCGAAATGGAGCCGCGTGAATTCCGCCGTGGCATGAACGGTCAGAGCGAATCCTTTGCCCGCGGTAATCCCCTTCTGGACGTTATCCCCTATCCACGAGACAATGCCACTCGGCGGACGCACAAAGCCTGGAGCCGGAACAAGGCTGGCGCCCTCTCCGGTCAGCAGCAGCGCAAAGCACGGATCGTACTCGATTGCCCGCAATTTCCCGTGCAACTCGGCTCCGCAGCCGTCTAACAGCGTTAACGTCTGAGGCGCGGGCGCCGTGAGAATCAACGCATCCCCACAAAGTTCCTCTCCCGCTTCGGTTACGGTCTTCCAGCCGTGCCCTGCCGCCTCCACACGCGTCACTAATGTTCCGCTCCTGACATCCAGACCCTCCGCCAGCCTCTTAGCCAGTCCGTTCAGCCCCTGCTCCGCGCAATACCGCTGGTGCCCACTCTCCTCAAACCAGACACGAACCCAGCCTCGCTGTTCCCATTCGTGCACCACCTCCCGAAACGCCGCTTCACGCACAGTAAAGAACTGCGCGCCGTGGTCCAACCGGGCATCGCCAAGGCGACGCGTCGCCATCCGTCCACCCACGCCTCGACCCTTGTCCAACACCGTCACATCCCAATCCCGTTCGCGCAGCACCCGGGCTGCCGTCAGTCCCGCCATACCCGCGCCCACAATGAGACATTTCCGCTGCTTTGACATCACTCCACGGATTCTTTCTCAGCCTCGTTGGATACAAATAGTTCTGTCATGGCGTATTTGCACCAAACCTCCAAAAGGCCGCATCCAAATCGCCATGGATCAAACAACTCCCGATACGAAATCCTGGCCCGAGTTGGCCGTTGGACTTTTTGACAAACTAACCGGACGTGGCGCAGAGATCACTTACGACCTCCAGAACCTGGAAGTACATGTCCCCAGTTCCACGTCTCCCACGGCCGAGCATGCTTTGTGGCGTGTGAACGGAACCGTCCGTATCCGTACTAAGGATGCCGCTACCGCCGCGCGTGCTTGAACTCGACCTTCGGCTTGAGAACGCCGGATACCGCGTCCATCTGTCAGGCTCGCAGGCCGACCTGCTGGCGACCTTCTCTAGCCTCCGATCCCTCTGGCATTTCGGCCGGCTCTTTTGGCCCCTGCGCTATCATAAGCCGCGAGGAACGAAGTTGCACATCGCTTGGCGGGGAATACGATTGTCGTGACCAAGTCTCGAGTGGCCATCGCCGGCGCAACCGGCTACGTCGGTGGTCGCCTCGTTCCCCGCCTTCTGGAACTCGGTTACTCCGTGCGATGTCTCGTCAGATCTCCCCAGAAGCTGACCGGTCGGTCTTGGGCGAATCATCCTAACGTCGAAATTGTAGAGGTTGACCTCACCAACGAGAACGCTCTTGGTGCGAGCCTGCGAGATTGTTACGCAGCCTACTATCTCGTCCATTCGATGATGTCGGCCAGCGCAGATTATGCGCGGCAGGATCGTTTGCTCGCCGAAACGTTCTCGCGAGCATCGAGGGCGGCCGCGGTGGAGCGAATCATCTACCTTGGCGGCCTGGGCGAAACCGGCACTGACCTCAGCGAGCATCTTTCGTCACGCCGCGAAGTGGAGCACGCCCTCGGCTCTGCCGGCGTCCCCGTTACCGTTCTGCGCGCCGCCATGATCATCGGCTCTGGTTCTGCCTCTTTCGAGATTTTGCGCTATCTCGTGGAACGCCTCCCTATTATGGTTACGCCCAAGTGGGTAACCACCCCCTGCCAGCCGATCGCCATTCGGAATGTCATCGCTTATCTGATCGGCGTCTTGGCTGTTCCCGAGACGTCTGGAGCCGTCTTCGACATCGGTGGTCCGGAAATCCTCACCTACCGGGACCTCATGCGCGAAATGGCCGCTGCGCTCAAGTTATCCCGCCGTTATGTCATTCCCCTCCCAGTCCTCACTCCCCGTCTGAGTTCCTACTGGATTCACTTGGTTACTCCTCTCAGCAAGGAAATAGCCAAGCCGCTCGCCGAAGGCCTTCGCAATCCCGTCGTCTGTCGTGACAACCGCATCGCCCGGCTGATTCCTCAGGATCTCCTCTCCGTGCGCCAGTCGATTGAAGCAGCCCTTCAGAAGATCGCCCGGCACGACGTACCAACGTCCTGGTCGATGGCCGGTGTCATCCCCGGCGACCCCGACTGGGCCGGCGGTACCGCGTTTCGCGACCAGCGCAAGGTAATCGTCCATGCCCCCGACTGGGCCGTCTATCGTGCGGTTTGCCGCGTTGGAGGTGGTCACGGTTGGTATGCCGCCGATGGGCTCTGGAAACTGCGTGGCTGGTTAGACCTTCTCATGGGTGGACCCGGACTCCGCCGTGGCCGCCGCGACCCGGAATCTGTGACCTACGGCGAAGCACTCGATTTCTGGCGGGTCTGCGCCATTGAGCGCAACCGCGGTCTTTCTCTTCGCGCGGAAATGAAGCTACCCGGCGAAGCACGCCTCGACTTCCAGATCGCTCCCCATGAATCCGGCCGCTGCTGCGAACTCACGCAGACGGCTCTATTTGAACCGCGCGGCCTGTTCGGTCTGCTCTACTGGTACTCCGTTGTTCCCTTCCACCACATCGTCTTCCGCGGCATGCTCCGCGGCATCGAACGTGAAGCCCTCCGCATTGCCGCATCGCCTCCTACGCCTTCGGCGCCTGAGTCTCCACCCGAATAAACGCGCATGTCAGGTCGCCTTCCGCGCCTAACTGCCGGCCCCCTTCCGCGCTGGCTACGAACCCCATATCGTCCAATACCATCTGCGCCGGCTTGTTCTTCGCCGTTGCCCGGAAGTTCACCCACAGCGGTAGCGCCGCGCCGACGCTCAGTTCTTTCCGGATGTGGTCGAACAACGCTTTCTCGATAAACTTCGACTGCACCCGGCACGACAGCATAAAGTCCTCGATCGCGATCCTCCCCGTCTCGCGCCGCGCAAGACAGAAGCCCACCGTCCCGTAACTCCCGAAACGATCCTCGCACCGCAGCACATACTTATGTAACTCGGGGTTGGCGATAATCTCGTCCAACTCCGCCCGCGAGTACTTTCTCCCCGAAAAGTTCAACTGATTGGTCCGCTGCACCAGTTCCGCCACTCTCTCCAGGTCGCTCACCGTGTACGGACGGATTCCCAGCACGATCTCCGACGCCGCCAGAAACGCCAGATAGTCGCCGCCGAACGCCGCCTGCACCTCTTCGCGCTCAATCGCCTCTTTGTAGAACTGCCGCCGCCGGCGCGAATCGTCGCTGGTACTCCCTTGCAGCCGCGGATGAGCCCGGAGCGTCTCAATCTCCTCCACGTGGAAACACGTCACCTCCGGCACAATACTGCGGACCTGGTCGAGTTCAAACGGATTATCGTCCACAAACGCAAAGGCATCGATGCCCAGGTTCAACCGTTGCGCGATCCGCGGCAGATTCTGGCTCTTTGGCTGCCAGTTAATCTGCGGATACAGAAAATAGTCCGCTATGCCGAACTCCCGCAGTTTCTCCATTGCCGCGTCATGATCGTTCCTGCTCGAAATACTGTGCAGAATGCCACGCTCGTCAAAATACCGCAGCAGGTCCACGATTCCGTCGCGCAGGCGAACATCGTCGCCCTCGGTCAGGATGCCGTGCCACAGCGTGTGGTCCAGATCCCACACAATCACCTTCAGGTCTTTACCCGGTGTCGCCGGCGTCACCGAAGTCACTGGCCCCTTGGCAAACCGGACGAAGTCGGCCGTCAGAAATACCAGGTGCATCGCCGTATCCGCTTCCGGAATCAGCGCAATGTTGAAGTCGTGCCCCGTCGTGATGCTCTCGAATGCCGCCCGTTCAATCACCCGGCGCGTATATCCCGGCGCCAGGTCGATAGACATCGTCGTCGCCGGCTTCAACTGCGCAATCGACGTAAGCCGCTGCCGCTCCTCCCCCGACAAGCTCACCGACAGTTGCAATCGGCACGCCGTCTTCATCGGGTTGTACACTTCCAGAAGAAATGCGTCCGGCAACTCGCCCTTCTGCCGCATTCCCCATTGATTTATCCGCCCCTGCAAGCGTTCCAGCAACGCCTGGCTCACCCAGCTCCAACGCTCATCCCCCGTGATCCGAAGTACACGCCTGCCCACTACGTTCCCGGCCGGCGCCATCCGCCCTATCCACCGCTCATACGCCAGCACCTTCCGCGGTTCACTCAGCAGCGTGTTCCCCCGCGCCTGGATCTTGGCCCACTTCTTGAAAGTCACCTCCGTGCCCCCACCCCGAAAACTCGGGAACCGCGGATTGTGGAACAACCCGTAGATAAACCGCCGGCACCGCTTATCTGGCCGCGGTTCGTACAGGTCGCAGGAGTGATAACACGCCGGCGCGGCGCACTCCACGCAATGCTCGCCCCAAATTAGCAGCGATATCGCCGCTAGCTGGTCAGCCGTAACAGGCTGGTAAGGAATCTGAGGAGTCGCCGGCGAGTCTTTGTGAGTACTGTCCGTGTACTGGTAGTGCTCGAACACTTGCGATCAGTATAGCAACGCTTCAACTCACCCAGACGATCGCGTCGAAACAACGGTGCGTCCGGAACCCCAGCCGCTCGTACAGCCCGATGGCGCCCGTGTTCGACGCAGTCACCGTCAGGCTCACCTTCCGGCATCCCGACTCGGCCAGCGCATTCATGCAGTGCCGCATCAGTTCATAGCCCACGCCCGTACCACGCACCGCCGGATCCACGCACACCTGCGTAATATGCCCGACATCAAAGGCCACCAGGCTCGCCAGCGACAACCCCAGCAACTGCCCCGTCACCGCATCCATGGCCACATACGACCCCTGCTGAAAAAAACTCCCGCAACCCGGGTACTGCACGATATTCGTCAGGAACCGCCGTGCGCCCGAAACATTCCGGTACTGGTCGTTGATCTCTGCGTCCACATGGCCTTGGTAGGCCCGTGCAATCAGCCTCGCGGCTTGCTCATGCTCGCGTTCGTGCCATCGCTCGAACATCGTCCCGGCGGCCGCCTTCCCCACCGGCAATTCCCGCGCACCCTGCAAATCGGCCATCATGAAATTGCGCGTAAACGGCCGGAGCCACTCCCGGAACGGCATTCGTTCCCGCACCGCCCCCGACAGCATCATCAACTGCGACTCCACGCGCTTTACCTGCGGCGTCGCGAACATCGCCCGCAGCACCGCCGTCAACAGTTGCGCCTCCAGTTCCGGCCGCGACCAATCGTCCATCACGTATAGATCGCCGATCAGCCCCTTGCGCTCTTCCGACACGTAGTAGCAGTAGCCCACCACCTGGCGTCCCGCCGCCAGCACATAACCGCTCAGCGCCTGCATGCGCACAAAACGCCGCACCAGGTCCGCCGACGGCCGGAAGTCCCAGTCCAACTCCCGTTCCCACCGCCCAGTCTCTTCCTCCAGCAATGGATCCAGGTCTTCCGCGCGCACCTGCCGCAGGTCAACCAGCAGCGGCTTGGCTTCGAGCAACGCAGACATACCGGATTATACGTACTCTAACAGGGCGTTCAACAGCCCGTCGATAGTATACGGCTTGGCTTCGGCCGTCACCAGCAGCCCATGCTGCCGCGCTGTTTCGCTGGTCACCGGCCCGATGCTGGCGATCGACACACCATTCAACGCCTCTGCTCCTTGCGCCTCGACAAAATTGCGCACCGTCGACGAACTGGTGAACGTAATCCAGTCCGGCTTGGCCGGCAACGGCTGCCGCGCCTGCTCGGGCATCTCTGTTCGATACGCTTCCACCACGTCAATTAATACCCCGCGCCGCCGCAATTCTTCCGGTATCAAGTCGCGAGCCACCGCCGCCCGCGGCAACAGTACCCTCTTCCCCGTCAAATCCTCTTTCGCGAAGGCCTCTAGCAAGCTCTCCGCGACATATTCCGCCGGCGTCAGGTCCACCTTCAGGTGCAACTCTTCCAGCGCCCGCCGCGTCGCCGGACCAATCGCGCACAGCCGCCCACGCAACGCCCGCCAGTCCCGCGCCGACGCGTCCAGCCGCTCCACAAAACACCGCACCCCGTTCACCGACGTGAAAATCACCCAGTCGTAGCTCTCCAGCCGTGCGATCGCCTCGTCCAGCGCCGCGTAGCTCGACGCGGGACGGATCGCGATCGTCGGCCACTCGATCACCCGCGCACCCAACTGCCGCAACCGCCCTGCGAATCCGCCTGCCTGCTCCGCGGCCCGCGTCACCACAATCGTGCGCCCGAAAAGCGGCAAACGCTCATACCACCCCAGCTTGTCGCGCAACTCCACTACACCGCCGATGACGATCGTGGCCGGCGGCTTCATCCCCGCCTCCACCACCGCCCGCGGTAAATCCACGAGCGTTGACGATACCGTCTCCTGGTTGGGCCGCGTCGCCCAACGCACCGCCATCGCCGGCGTCTCCGGCGCGCGCCCATTCGCGATCAGCCGCTCCACAATCACCGGCAGATTCGACAGCCCCATGAAGATCACCAGCGTCTCCGCGCCCGATACGCTCCGCCAGTCGATCCGCTCGATGTCGTGACCCGTGAACATCGTCACCACCGACGTATGTTCGCGATGCGTCAGCGGCACCCCACAATAGGCCGCGATGCCCAGCGGCGAGGTCACTCCCGGCACCACTTCAAACGGA
>JAEUQD010000637.1 GCA_016789925.1 Bryobacterales bacterium
AATCGGGCGCGCAGGTCTTGAATCTCGATCTCCATTTCGCGGATCCGCCGCTGGTTGAGTTCCTGTTCGCGAATCAGTTGGGCCACCTGTTCGGTCAGTTCCGAAACAGTTCGCGAGGCAATCCCGGAAAACCGCTCGATAGGCCGCGTGTACCAGGGCAGCAGCGCATGAATGGCACGCATGACAACATCGACATACCGTGGATAGCCTACGGGGATCTTGCCGACGAGTTCCGCTTCGTGACGCAGATCGATCAGCAGGCGGTAGAGCCCTTCCAGGTCGTGCGTGGGACGCTCGACCCGTGCTCCGTTCGGGCGCGGCTCCGGCAGCCCCAACTGCGACCGTAACGACCGTTCGATATCATTCAATTTCATGCGGCCCCCACGCGCAACGAGTCCTGATAGGCGGCGATCACATCGCGTGGCATCCCGTCGGCCCTGACCTTCCCGCCCGACAACAGAATCGCGCGATTGCAGAGTTGCTCAACTTGCCCGAGACTATGCGTCACCAGCACCACGAGGGAACCGCTGTCGATCAGCTTGCGCATCCGGAAATAGGACTTCCGGGCAAAGCTTTCGTCGCCCACGGCCAGCACTTCGTCGATCAGGACGATGTCGGGTTCAAACTGGGTGGCCAGGGCAAAGGACAGGCGTGTCGCCATACCCGAAGAATAGGTCTTCACCGGAACGTCGAAGAATGGACCGAGGCCCGTGAAATCTTCGATCTTGGGTAGCGCTTCGGCCATCCGCTCGCGCGGGATGCGGTGGATGGCCGCGTAGAGAAAAGCGTTCTGCCGACCGGTAAGCGTGCCGTTCATCGTACTCAAGATATCGAGAATGGGTCGCACCTCTCCATTCACAGCCACCGTGCCGAGGGTGGGTTCAAGGATGCGCGCCATCAATTTCAAAAGCGTGCTCTTGCCGGCTCCATTCGGCCCGATAATGCCCACCACCTCGCCCTTGCGCAGGTCGAGCGACACTCCGTTGAGCGCCCAGAACTCCACCGGCTTGGTGGGCCGGATGGACAGAGCCGACAGCACGCGCCCTTTCATCGTGCGGGCATCGTCCTGGACGAGTTGGTAGCGAAGGCCTACGTCGCGCAGACTGAGTAATGGGGCGCTCATGTCACAGGTAGTAGTAGAAGCGCCGTTGGGTGCGCACAAACAGCGCCGCGCCGCCAATCAGTGTAGCCAGGGCCACGGCGGAGGCGATACCGAAGACGGACGGGTCGGGCACCACACCCTTCCACACCGGCCATTGCACCAGCCGCAGGAACGGCACCACCGGGTTCACCGCCGCCACCATTGCCAAAGGACCAGCGGTTTCGGCCTTCCACAGAATGGGCGACAGAAAGAACCCGAGGAAGAAGGCGGACGACAGCAGGAATTTGAAATCCCGGAAAAAGACCTGGGCCACCGCGGCGATCAGCGACAAACCCAGCACGAAGACACAGATGATCAACACCGAAGCGGGTGTCACGAGCAGCGCCAGCGAAAACCGCGCGCCCAGCAGCGCCATCAGAACAGCCAGAATCGCGCAATTCAGCAGAAAGTCGATGGCTCCGGCAATTGCGAACGCCAGCGGCAGCACGAGTTTAGGCACACGCACCGACGTGACAAACGACGCCTGCCCGGTGATGGCGTCAGCCGCGCCCTGCGTGGTGTTGGCGATGAAGTTCCACACAATGTAGCCGGAAAAAAAGTAAACTCCGTAGTCGCGGACGTCCCAGTTGTTCACGTAAGAGAACACGAAGGCCAGGCTCACGAAGGTTAACAGAGGATACAGCACGGCCCACAACAATCCCAACGCTGAACCGTGATAGCGCTGATGAAATTGTTGTCTGACCAAATATCCGAGAAAATCGCGGTATGCCAAGGCTTCGCGGAAGTCCGAAACAATCAATTCCCTGATTGTACCGGAACGCGCGGGGCAACCACGGTTGCGAAGTCCATTTCAGATGCGGTGAAAGCCCTTCAGGATGTCGCGCGTTGCATAGCGCAACGCGATCGGCCGGCCGTGGGGACAGGACATGGGGAACTCGGTTTGCGCCAGTTGTTCCAGCAGCCACGAAATGCGTGTACTGTCTAGCGGGGTGTTGATCTTGATGGCCGCGCGGCAGGCGATCGAGGCAGCCATCTGGCGGCGAATCTCCTCCAGCGAGGTCTGCCGCAACTCCTTCTCCGCGATTTCGAGGATCTCGAAGATGACACCCTCGGTTTCCGCGGTGCTCACATCGGCCGGCGCGGCCTTCACCGCGATCGTCCGCGGGCCAAACGGTTCCGTTTCGAATCCGACGCCTTCCAGGTCCGCCGCGATGCGCTGATACTCCACCTGTTGGGATGCCGTCAGTTCAATTACGAGCGGAACCAGCAGTTGCTGCTTCTCAACCCGCCCTGCGGCCATCTGCCGCAATACCTTCTCAAAGAGGATGCGCTCGTGTGCGACATGTTGATCGACAATCCAGAGCCCGTCGGGTCCTAGCGCAATGATGAAGCTGTCGTGCAACTGGCCCACGGGCTTCAGGTCGCGCAGCGCCTCGAGACTGGTTGACGGTTCGGCGGCCAGTCCGGGTGGCAGCGGACCATGCGTATCGGGCACTTTGCCACGCCGAGCGGTGGCCGCGCCGGGATCTTCCACAAAAGTTTGCGCCAGCCGGTTCTCGTCCGGGCCGGGCGCTCCGGCAAAGTCAAGTCGGCCCGGGATGGCATACTGCTGCGGCTCCCGCAATCGAAACTCGGGTAGGTCTCCGGGCACCGGCGCCGCCTGATCCGCGAACTGAAGGGCTTCGCGCTCGGCCTGGGCGCGATAGTCCGCGTTCTCGACACGTTGGCTGAATTCGGAATAGGGAAGACGCGCGGCATCCTGAGCTGGTGAGGATGCCTGGTGCATGGGGAGCGAGGAGATGGGGCGCGCGAGGGTCAGCACTTCGCGCACGGTGTCCCGGACGAAATCGTGGATGACCGTTCCACGGCGAAAACGGACCTCGGTTTTCGAGGGGTGCACATTGACGTCCACCTCTTCCGCCGGGCACTCCAGAAACAGCAGCGCAAACGGATAGGCGTTGGGCGGGATGATGCTGGCATAGCCGCTGGCCAGGGCGTGCAGCAGCAGGCGGTCGCGAATCAGCCGCCCGTTCACAAACAGGAAAATCGAGTTGCGGTTGAGCTTCTGCACTTGCGGGCGCGAGATGAAGCCGCGCAGCGTGAAGATGCGCGGTTCCTCGTCCGGGTCGGCGGGCGCGAGTCGCTCGCGCGCCCCCAAATCCACCAGTTCATCGAGCGTCTGCGCGCCAAACACCTGAAAAACACGTTCACGGATGTCGGCCACCGGCGACACATTGAGCAACTCACGCGCGTCGTGCCGCAACTCGAAACCCTTTTGCGGGTACGCCAGCGAGTAATGGGTCGCCAGAGAAGCGATGTGGGCCAGTTCGGTTTGCTCGGACCGGAGAAACTTCTTGCGGGCCGGGACGTTGAAGAAGAGGTCGCGCACGGTGATGGTGGTGCCGACACCCAAGGCCGCTTCCTCACACTTGAGCAAACGCCCGCCGGCGATCTCGACCATGGTCCCGGTAGACTCGTCGGCGGAACGCGTTTCGAGGGTCAGCCGCGACACCGAGGCAATCGAAGGGAGCGCCTCGCCGCGGAACCCGAGCGTCGCAATCGAGAGCAGGTCCTTGACGTCGCTCAGTTTCGAGGTGGCGTGCCGTTCGAAGGCGAGCAACGCGTCGTCGCGCAACATGCCGTGGCCGTCGTCCACGATGCGGATAAGCCGCCGGCCACCGGCTTCGACATCCAGCCGGACCCGTTGTGCACCCGCGTCCAACGAGTTCTCAAGGAGTTCCTTGACGACAGAGGCCGGGCGCTCGACGACTTCGCCCGCGGCGATCTTATTGGCGACAACGTCGGAGAGAACTCTGATTCGACCCAATACGCTATTGGATCACGATGCCGCGCTCTTCCAGCAACTGGCCGGTCTGGCGAAGGAGCGTGATCAGCGCGCGGCGGTAGTTGATGGACTGGGTGACGACGTTGGCCTGCGCATTCACCAAGTCCTGCTGCGCCTGAATGACGAAGAAGATCGTGGTAACACCGAGGTCGTAGCGCTTCCGCTCAGCATCCAGCCGCTTCTGGGAAAAGTCCAGGGCTACCTGTGCGAGTTTGACGCTGGCGCGGCTGTTCTCGACTTGGGTCACGGCATTGAGCACATCCATGCGGATCTGCTGTTCGTTGGCGCGGGCACGCAGCGTGTTCAGCCGCTTTGAGACGACGGCGTCGGCAAGGTCAGCCTGCGTCGCCCGGTCGCGGAACGGCAAACGGACCTGAATGCCCATGGCGTAGGTAGGGAAGTTGAACCCAAACACCTGGTCCAGGGCGTCACCTATACCTCCCGGCACCGGTACGCCGGCGACAACGCCAAGGCCGGTAGTACGCGGAATAAACGTACCGCCACGGCCGTTAGAGGTGTAGTTGCCCGTCAGGCTCACATCCGGTAGCAGAGAATTCTTTGCGATTTTGTAGTTGAGGTCGTCGATATCCAACGACTGGAGCGTCGCTTTCAGGTCGGGACGCATGCGGTACGCACTCTCGACGTGCGCTTCCTTGTCGAGCGGACGGTCGTCGGTGGGCGGCAGGACGGTTTCGGTAAGCGTGATCGGCATACCGCGGAAGGCGGGGTCGAGGTCCGCGCCGATCTGGCGGCGAAGCTGATCCTCTACTTGCTGCAGGCGGTAGCGGGCCTGCGTGACGGCCACTTCCTGCGTTGCGTAGACCTGCTGCGGCTGATAGATTTCCAGTTCCGAAATGGCGCCCAGTTCGAGTTCGCGCTGGTTGCGCTTCAGGATTTCCCCGGCGACCTTTAACGCTTCTTCCTGCACGGTGAGGGACTCGCGCGCGCCGATCACATCCCAGTAGGTAAACTCCGCCTGCCGGAGCAATTCGAGCAATCGGTCCTGAATCGAATAATCCCCCTGCCGGTAGCGGCTGCGGGCCACCATGATCGGCAACCGATTGACGTAGGCGCCGCGGTTCCGCATCAGGGGTTGGGTGAAGCCCATGTTGAGGCCGGACGAAAATGCGGGGTTGAACGTCTGGAACGAGTCGTTTGTGGACGTCTTGGAAGCGTTGAAGCCGACGCGGAGCTGCGTTCCGTTCTCAAACGTCTGGTTGTACAGCGATGTGAACGGCTGATTCAGATTGCTGACCGTCGTGGCTCCTTGCAGCAGGTTCGTGGCCGGGTTGTTGGCGCGTGTGGCGTTGAAACCCATCGTCAGAAACGGGTCGAACCGTCCATACGTCCGCAAGATCCCGTTGCGGAAGGTCTCGATGCTCATGCGCTGGATCTGGATATCGGTATTGTTGGCCAGCACAAGTTCAAGATAGGACCGTAAGGAGAGTTCGAGCCGGTCGCCGACGGCGAAGTCCTGCAAGCGGACGGGCGGCTGGAGGTCGACACGAGGAGCCTCCCTGCCGAACCACTGCCGGAAGAACGCGTTCTGAGGAAACTTGGGGGCTTCCATCAACTGCTGAGCGAAGAGGCTCGCAGACACAGTTAGAATGAGTGCAATTTGCAAAAACCGCATTGTGTACCGTTTATTCGTAGCGGATGGCTTCAATCGGATCCAACTTGGCAGCCTGCATGGCAGGGTAGATTCCGAACAAGAGCCCGATTCCGACTGAAACACTAAAGGCGACCGCAATGGACGATGTGGTTACAACCGTCGACCACCCCGCCGCCGTCGCAATGATCCAGGATAATATAAGACCAAACGCAACCCCGATGGAACCACCGAGGATGGAAATCAGCACCGCCTCGGTAAGGAACTGCCGGATAATGTCGGCCTGCCGCGCACCGATGGCGCGCCGGATGCCGATCTCGCGCGTGCGCTCGAGTACGGTAGCCAACATGATGTTCATGATGCCGATACCGCCGACCAGCAGCGAAATACCGGCGATACAGATCATGACTATGTTGAAGATCGACAGCGTCCGCCGCTTCTGTTCAAGCAATCCGGCGGGCACGACAGTCGTGAAGTCGCCTGCGTCCTTGTGAGTGGCGGTGAGAATTGCATTGACAACACTGGCAGTTTCCACCGAATCCGTTCCGGTCGACACCTTGATGTAGATACCGTCGATCTCGTCTTTCAGGTAGCTGTTGTTGTCTTCAAACCGGCGCATGACGGTGTTGAGCGGCGAAATAATGAGGTTGTTCCGGTTGACGACCTCAAGGCCTTCGACCTCGGTGTCGGCCGAGGCCTGGGGCGCCAGCACACCAACGACCTGCAGCCACGTGTCGTTCACTTTCACGTACTTGCCGACCGCCGGGTCATAACCCAGCAGGTTTACCTTGGCGGCTTCACCGAGCACACAGACGGGAACCGAGTCGCGGTTCTCCTGGTCGGAAAACCAACGGCCCTCGATCACCTTGAGGCTCTGGATCTCGAGGTAAGACGGCTCTACGCCGATCAGGACAGGCGGTTCCGCGGCAGTCTTCGGCAGCACCTTCATGGGTTTGAACCGCTTGCGAGGCGTGAGCGCGGCCAGGCCGGGCACGTTCTCGGAGATGGCCCGGAAATCACGAAAGGTCAAGCCCGGCGACGTCTGACGGCGTTGCTGTAACTCGTTGCGGTCCGCCGCTTCCTTGGCTTCGATCAGGATGTTGTTGACGCCTAACAAATCGATGGAGGCAATGATATCCTTCTGCGCGCCGGCGGTGATAGACAACATCGCCACCACGGCGCCGACGCCGAAGATCATGCCGAGCATGGTCAACAAGCTGCGGAGCTTGTGTACCAGGAGGCTCGTAAGCCCCATCTTCACTTCAGGCAGAATGCCGGAGAGACCACCCATCGCTGTCGTTCCTAACCTTTCTTTCCCATTCCCATCGGCATGGCTGGAGCACCGCCACCGCCGTCGCTCTTGCCGCCCTTCTTCCGGTCGCTCGGCTTGGCTTCGGGATCCTGTAACGCGACATCCTCGCCCGGCTTAAGGCCTTCGGAGATAATCATTGTGGATTCACTGCGTTTGAGCGGTTTCACCACACGGGCGACGAACTTTGAGCCTTGCTTCACATAGACAATGTTCTTGCCTTCTTTTTCGAAAATGGCTTGGGCGGGGATGTGAATCGCATTCGGAATCTTCTCGACGACGATTTCGACGTCGGCCAACAAGCCGGGGCGCATCAACACCTCTAACTGGCTGGATTCTTCCGGCGGAGGCGGAAGTTGCGCCGCATCCAGTTCGCGCTGGCTGAACGTCTGGCCGCTGCTGCCCATTGCCAGTCCGGGCATCCGCGGACCACCTTGTCCGCGGCGCCCTTCTCCAGTTCCGCCTTCACCCTGTTTGCCTTCCGCGCCGCCTCTGCGCTCCCCTCGCGAGGGCAGTTCAATGCCCGCCTTCTTCATCTCTTCGCGCATTTTGCTGAACGCGGTCTGGCGATCTTCCGGGGTCATCTCGGCCGGACTCTTGCCGCCGAAAGCCTTGTCCATAATCGCCCGTGCCTTTTTCTGCTGTTCGGGAGTGAGATTGGCCAGCATTCCCGACATCATGCCACCCCCTCCTCCGCCAGGAGGGCCGCCTTGGCCACCAGGGCGGAACATTCCCTGGGGTGGACCACCCGCCCCCGGCATGCCTCCTTGCCCACCTGGCATGCCTCCTTGCGCACCCGGCATGCCGCCTTGTGCTCCCGGCATGCCACCACCGCCGGCCTGCATCCCGCCCATCCCGCCGCCGCCCATGGCAAACATGCTCACCGGGGTCGCGATCGGAGGGCGCTTGCGATTGGCTTCGGCAGTGGCCATCACACGATCAATCTGCTCCTTGTTCGCGCCAAGCGCCTTCAACAGCTGAGGCATATCCACCGAGAAGAGAACGTCGAACTTCTTCGCCGGATCGGATGAAAAGATATTGGCGCTGGCAGTGCCACTCATGGACTTGATCTTTCCGTGCAGGCCTTCGTCCGCGATCGCGTCCAACCGGATGAGTACGTCCTGACCCTCGCGGAGATTGGCGCGATCCAACTCGCCCACTCGCGCGACCACTTCCAATTCCGACAAATCGAGAATGTCGGCCACGGGCATGCCCGGCTGCAACTGGTCGCCTTCGCGAATATCGGGCACCTGTTGCCCGAACGTAAAGAACCCGCCGCCACGATTCTGGCGGACGGCCACCAGCCCGCTCATCGGCGCAAGAAGCTTCACCTGTTGGAGACGCATCTTCTCGCGATTCAACTCCAGCACGGCTTTGTTCTTGCGTTCCCGTAGTACAGCCAGTTCCGCCTGGGCCTGCTCGCGCCGGCTCTTGATGTCGCTCTCCAACTGTGTCAGACGCCGTTTGGCTTCTTCGAGCGACAGTTCGTTGCGCTTGGCGTCGATGGCCGAAATGAGTTCGTTCCGTTTCACCTCCAGTTCAGCTCGGCGAACCTGATACTTGGTGCGGAGTAGCTCAACCTGGTCCTGGTTGTCACGGATATTCAGGTCGGCCTGAGCCTTCTTCATCTGCTCGTCGACCTGCTCGATCTCGAGTTCTTTCTCCTCCAGGCGGGAAAGCAATTCGGAATCGTCAAACTCGGCAATCAAGTCTTTTTCCTTCGCGAAAGCGCCGAGCGCGGCCAATTTCGTAACCTGCACGGTGCCAAACAGGTTGGGGGCCGTGAGTGTGGCCGTACGGACGGCCCGTAGTTCGCCGCGGGAAAACGTCTTTACAATGACATCGCCCTGCCGAACCTTGGTAGTGGGGAGTTGCGCCAACTTTTGCTGAGGAATAGCCTTGTAGGCCGTGTAGCCGCCCCAGGCGGCAGCAGTCACAACCAGCACGATCACTAATCGGGAAAGAAGCTTCTTCATCACAGATCCGCCTTACAGTTTCTTGGCGCGCTTGGCGGCATCGATGGGATTTTCCAGATACACCGTCTCGCCTTCCTTCAGCCCATTGACAACGACGATGTCCGTGTCGTTGCGCCTGCCTACTTCAATCTGCCGGATCTGGTAGCCGGCGCCACGTTGAATATACACGCTCGGCTTCCCACGATGGACAAAGCTGGCGCGCGCCGGGATCATCAGCGCGTTTGCCTGGCTTTCGATCAGGATTTCCGCGCTGGCGCTCATTCCAGGGCGCAGCCGCGGGTCGACGCTCTTCAACGTGGCGCGCGCCGGAAAGCTCTTCTCCGTGGACCCGAAGCCGCGGAACTGGAGCGCCGCGATGGGACTGATCCAGTCCAGGTCCGCCTCAATCTCCTTATCCGGCAGGGCGTCGATTCGGACGCGGACCTTCTGCCCCAACTGCATCTTGCCGCGGTCCACCTCGTCCAGCTTCATCTCAACGCGCATGGAGGTCAGATCCGGAATTTCGGCAATCGCCGCACCGGTCCAGGCGCGATCACCCTCCTTGAAGGGCGGAGGTGAAGAGCCGAAGGATCCGGACGCGCGGAAATTGGGCAAAATATTGACAATGCCGCTGATGGGCGCACGAACCACCAATTTCGACAAATAGCTCTTGGCGCGTTCCAGATCGCGCAAGGTCTTTTCCTTCTTCTGCTGCAAACGGTCCAGGTCGGCCTCTTGGGAGATCTTGTGAGCTCCGATTGTAGTGTTGACCTGACCAAGCTCGCCCTGCGAAACGCCAACGTCGATGCGGCTCTTGGCGCCTTCGATCTCGGAAACCACTTCCGCCTTGCTTGCTTCCAGCTTGGCTCGCTCCACGTTGTACTCGGACGTCATTTTATTCATGCCGTCCATTTCATTGACAATACGGTGCGACGCCTTGGTTTGGACGATCTCGCTATCGACAGTGCGGACGCTGGTGGACCGGTCGAGATAATACTGCTCCTGCTGCGCCGTGTCGAACTCAATGACGATTTCACCCTGGTTGACGGCCTTGCCGGATTCGAAGAGCTTCGTGATCTTCGGGTCGGGCACCTGGGGCGCAGCCAGAATCTTCGAGTTGGTGCTGCGAATTTCACCACGCGCTTTCACGCTGATAACGAACTCAGCGCGGCGAACACGCGCGGTTGGAATCTCCACTACGGTCTTAGCCGAGTAGTGATAGGCGGCATAAGCGCCGCCGCCCGCCAGAAGTACCAGGGAAGCGATGATGATGCCCTTTCTGGCACGAGACTGGCCGGCCTGCCCCAGCCGCTGTTTCGGCTTTAAATCCTTCGACATATTGACTTAAGTCTCCCGACCGGCGCGCCGCGCCCAGCCACTGTACGCGCTCTGCTTCTTGTCCACGTTCGCTTCCGCGGGCACCTCCAGCGAAATCACTTCGCCGGCTTTGAGCCCGCTCTTCACGATGACGTGGGTGAAATTCTCGACGCCCAATTCCACTTCCCGCCGGGACCAGGCTCCCTTCGGGCCCTGCACCAACACGTATGGTTTCGATATTTTTCCATCCCGGCCGGTGTCGGAAAAGACCGCCTCGCGGGGCACAATCGCGTCCGCCTCGGATTCTTCCAGAATCACGTCACAGCTTACCGACAGATCAGGAATCACGCGAGGATCCATTTTGTCCAAACGCAACGCAACGCCCAATTCCTTGACCCAATCCGGTCTGGACCGGCTTGGTTTGCCTACGCTGCCGACCGAATAAATGTGGGCCGGCAGTTCGAGGTCGGGGAAAGCATCGAAGCGGACCCGTGCCCGCTGTCCGATTCGCAATCTGCCCACATCCACCTGGCTGACGGTGGCGTTGATCACCATCGAACTGGGATCGACAATCTGCATGAACATCTGGCCCGGATACACTTGGTCACCGACCTTGATCTGGTCGAATTCCGAACCTCGAAAGACGTTCTGCATCACCACCAGCCCATCGATGGGCGCCTTCATCAACATTCGATTGGCGTTGGCCTCCGCGCGCTGCAGTTCCAGTTTGGACTGCTTGATCTGCAATTCCGCCACTCGCCGGTCCGCCTTCAGCCCGATGTCCACAAACTTCACTTCCTGCTGGAGCTGCTTGTAACGGGCCTGCGCCTCTTCGAGCGCCAGCCGCCTTCGCTCGGCATCCATGGCCGACAACACGGGGAGAGTCTTCATTTCGAGAAGCGCCTTGTCCAGGTCGGCCTTAGCCACTTCGATGGTCTGGGTGTGCGCCTTCTTGCTGACGTCAAGATTCGCTTCCAACTGTTTGAAGCTCGCTTCGGTTTGGAGGACGCTGGAATTGTAATCTTCCAGGCGCAGTAGCATGTATTGGCGGTCGAACTCAGCAACTGCATCGCCCTTCTTCACGAGTGAGCCTGGCTTAGCGGCATCCTGCAACACGAGCATGAACTCGCCGCCACCACCGCCACCGCGTCCACCGCCGCCGCCACCGCCACCGCTGCCGCCGATGCTGGGCGGACCCTGCGAGCCACCAGGCAAACTGCTCGCCGTCGAGCCCAGATCGCCGCCGGAAGATCCCGCCGTAGTGCGCGACGTAGACCTGCTGGCGGATGATGTGGTCCGGCCAACGCGGCTGGTAGCCGACCGCATCGCCGAAGCACCGCGCGAGGCTTGTAACCCGCCGCCCGCCATCGAGGCGCCGGCGTCACCGCTGCCGCCCGCCCCACCCGGCGAGGCCGCGGCGCTAGTGGAGGCGATGGCGCTGGCCGACGAGCCCGATCCCGAAGAGCCACTAGAGGAACTGGAACTGCCGCTGCTGCTCCCGCCACCCGAGGATCCGCGATTTCCACCGGAACTGAACGAGATGCCGTCGCGGCCACTGCCGCTCCGGCTGCCGCGCAACCGGGGGGTGAGCAGCGCCGCTGCCTTGGCCGCGGCGGTGGAACCAGTCAAGCGCAAGGTGCGATCCAGTTTCCCCCCGCGCACCGTGTGGGTTCGGACACTGGCCTGCACCGCAGCCTGTTCCGTCTGGGCTTGGCTTTGGCGGTACCACAAATATCCAGCTACAGTCGCCACCACCACGCCCAGCAGGATGATCCATCCATAGCGCCGGGGCTCCGCCGCTTTCGGGGCCTTAACCGGAGCAGCTACAGGCGTTGGAGGCGCCGCACTTGGACTCGGCAAAGTCGTTTTCGGGAGTTGCATGCTTGTCCTTCAGGAGGGCGAACCCTCGACGTCGACACAAACCCCTCGCGGGGAGGCGGCGTCTCTCCTCAGATGTATCAGACGTTATTTTAATTCACGAGGTTATGCGTTGGGCGCAGAAATCCTCGGTACTGCTATTGCTTTCTGACCAGCACCCAGGGATCCGGCCCGCCGACTTGGGCCACGATCGTCCACCCCTGCTCGTGGTGCCTCGACAGCCACTCTTTGATCGATGCTTCGGCCAGCGTCGCCGCGTCCCAATAGGCAGCCTGAATTCCCCGTGTTTGCAAGAACTTCTGAAGATCCCCAGAATCTATCTCAGCCCGCAGTGCGTAATAATATGCGCCCTGGCACGGCGGGCCTCCCCGAGCGATGTAGTTGCACACCTCCGTTGCCAGATCGGGCGCGATCAGTTTGAGACCACTCAATTCGGCCCGGTGTGGCAGAAGGCGGCGATACATGGTCAGCAAGGGACGCTGGGGGAATCTTTCGGGCTGGTAGTAGGCCGGCATGGCCGCCACAGCCACCAGCGCGAACACGGGTGCGCCGCGGTTGAGCGCAGTGCCCAAGCCCAGGCGGCTGGCCAGGCTCCGAACAGCGAACCCGGTACCCAACATCAGTAGAAGCTGGAGTGGAAACAGGTACGAGGCCCTGGGGCGGTAGGTCACGAGGACGACCGCGCTGGCAGCAATCAGAGCGCCAGCCAGGACCGAGAAAGTCCAGTGGGTCCGGACGGCGGCAGCGGCTTCCCGTCGGCCGCGGTATAGCAACCAGCCGCCGGCCAGCCACAAGATCGCGATCGCCCCCAGGTACCAGTGCGCGACTCGCGTCCTGACCACCGGTACGTAGTCCGGGTTGCGGGTAAAGGAAGTCTGACTGAACAGCAGAACCTCGATACCCGCCGGAATCAGCTGAATATTCCACCAGTAATGTTCAGCCATCGCCCGCCAGTTCCGAAGTACCATTTCGGCAGCGGAGGGCCGGGTCGTGCCGAACTGCTCCTGCAACAGTCCGGAGCACTCTAAGGTCGGCGATCCAGTCCATTCCGGATGGCGCTCCTGGTAGCCGCCGGCGAAATTCTGGCAGTTGTTGAGGGCGCGCTTGTCGTCGAAGGCCACGCGGAGTTCCGGGTATGTCAGCGCGGAACGTGTCCAAGCCATGCCCAGCAGCGCAAGCGTCGCGAACAGGGCGGCGGCGTAGGGTCGCCACGCACGCTTTCTTACCACATCCTGCCAGACATACATGGCGCCCGCCACCACCGCCGCGATACCATACTCCTGTCGCTGCAGCAGGGCCCAGACGAAGAGCAAGGCGAGGATCGTAGCCCTGCCCGCGGCGCCGGGATAGCGCAGTGAGATCCACAATGCGGCCACAGGCCCGAGGGCCGAGAATAGGTGCACTTCATACACCGTGTCGAACAGCACCGGTTCGAACACCCACCAGGCACTGACCAGAACCGCAATCCAGGGCGGAAGGCACCGGGCAAGCACGGAGCCGGTTAGAACACCCAAAACTAACAAAGTGATCACACGAGTGCCCACGGCAACCAGAAGCGCATCGCCGGTTTGGCCGTACAACGCGAGGGAAAGAGCGGTATAGAGCGGCGACCACACCAGGTCGAACCGGCCATCGGCCGCCGCCCGCTCCATCCCGGCGAAGTAGTAGGATGTATCGCCCGGTGTCAGGTCGCGATAGTGCAGAATACCCCGTAACCGGACCAGTTGCATCGCAACCACCACCGCGGGGAGTGCCCATGGCTGCTCAAACAGGTGACGAAGGCGCGACAACATGGAACGGCGATATCGAGAGGGAGCCGACGCGAAGCCTAGCCGGACATGCTGGCCAGGAAGTCCGCGTTGGTTCGCGATTTGCTGAGCTTGTCGATTAGCAACTCGATCGACTCGACCGGCGACAACGGGCTGAGCACCTTGCGCAGCACCCAGATCCGGTTCAGGTCTTCCTTGGGTAGCAACAATTCATCCTTCCGCGTACCGCTCTTATGGATGTCGATCGCCGGGAAGATGCGCTTGTCCACCATCTTGCGATCCAGGTGGACTTCCATGTTACCCGTGCCCTTAAACTCTTCGAAAATCACGTCGTCCATGCGGCTTCCGGTATCGATCAGCGCAGTTGCGATAATCGTCAGCGAACCGCCTTCTTCGATGTTGCGAGCCGCGCCGAAGAAGCGCTTGGGCCGCTGCAAAGCGTTGGAGTCGACACCGCCCGAAAGCACCTTGCCAGACGGCGGAACGACCGCGTTGTAAGCGCGCGCAAGGCGCGTAATCGAGTCCAGCAAGATCACGACGTCACGCTTATGCTCGACCAGGCGCTTGGCCTTCTCGATCACCATTTCGGCCACCTGGACGTGCCGTGAAGCCGGTTCGTCGAAGGTCGAGCTGATCACTTCGCCGCGAACCGACCGCTGCATGTCCGTCACTTCTTCCGGCCGCTCGTCGATGAGCAGAACGATCAGGTTAATCTCCGGATGATTGGTGGTGATGGAATTGGCGATCGCTTGCAACATCATGGTCTTACCGGTGCGCGGAGGCGCCACGATCAAACCACGCTGCCCCTTGCCGAGCGGTGTCAGCATGTCCATCACTCGGCCCGAGTAGTTGTCACGGGCCGTTTCCAACTTCACGCGCTCGTGAGGATATAGCGGCGTCAGGTTGTCGAAGAAGATCTTGTTGCGCGCTTCCTCGGGTGGCTCGAAATTGATCGCATCCACCTTGATGAGCGCGAAATAGCGTTCGCCTTCCTTCGGCGGCCGGATCTGCCCGGAGATCGTGTCGCCAGTGCGCAAATCGAACCGGCGGATCTGCGACGGCGAGACATAGACGTCGTCCGGACCCGGAAGGTAATTGTACTCGGGCGCGCGCAGGAAGCCGAATCCGTCCGGCAGGCACTCCAGGACACCTTCCGCAAAAATCAAGCCCGACTTCTCGGCCTGCACCTGGAGGATTTTGAAGATCAGGTCCTGCTTGCGCATGCCGGCTACACCGCTCACGCCCAAGTCTTTGCCCACCTGGTTCAACTTCTGAATGGACATGTCCTTCAGTTCAACCAGATCGAGACTGATCACATCCCGCCCGCCTTGACGCCTCCGCGTCGTACCCGGCGGCAGATCCGAGTCTTTCAACTCGCCTTCCTTAGCCGGTGCCGGAGTCACAGGAGGGGGAGGAGCAGGTGGTGGGGCAGCCGCTTCCTTGACCGGAGGGGCCGGTGCCGCCTCCTTTACCGACGGAGTACCCCCATTCCCGGGCCTGGGAGCCGGCTTGGAAGTGGGCCTGGGCTTGACCTCCGATGCCTTCTGTTCGGTTTTGGGTTCCGCCGTTTTGGGTTCGGCCGGTTTCATCTCGGCCGGACTGGTTTCCGGCGTCGAGGTGGTGGGCGCAGAAGAATTCGCTTCTACGGTTTCGGGCTGGTTGTTTTCGAGATCGTTTGCCAAATTTCCCTCACTCCCTGGCCTGTTACGGCCGAGAACGATATGACGTCCACCGCGCCCCCTTGCTGGAGGCGGGCCACACATGCACTTCTCTCTTGCTGGGTTCTCAATTTATCGAATTTGGTGGCAATGACTGCGTATCGCCGCCCTTGGCCTTCCAGCCACTGGCGCAGATCCAGGTCCATGTCCATCCATCCCCGCCGGGCGTCCAAAATAATGAAACATAATTCCAGCGCCTGGCGGTCCTGCAGGTAGGACTCGATCATACCCTTCCAGGAACTGGTGATCGCCTTCGGAACCCGGGCATAACCGTATCCCGGCAAATCGACAAACATCCATTTTCCGGCGACCCGGAAAAAATTGATGCTCTGCGTCCGGCCTGGGGTGGAACTGGTGTGAGCCAGTCCCTTCTTCTTCGCCAAAGCATTCAACAACGTCGACTTGCCCACATTGCTGCGCCCGAGGAATGCAAACTCAGGAAGCTCTTCCCGGGGAAACTGCTCCGGCTTGACTGCACTTATTATAAACTGAGCGTCCAACGCCTGCACGGCCATGCTTGCTGGGTGAGCCGCCGTGGCTGGCGGCGCTCCACGATTCGCTCTTAGTGAGCCCGCTTTTCTTCGCCGGCGGGGGTTTCCAACGACGGGCTGGCCGGGTTCACCACCAGCGGCTCGATCTCCCGTTCCAGCGCCAACTTAAGCACCGCATCCATCGAATCCACAAAGTGCAGCTTCATCTCCTTGCGAATATTCTCCGGGATGTCCGGCAGGTCCTTCTCGTTGTCCCGCGGTAGTATCGCTTCGAAAATGCCGTGGCGGTGAGCCGCCAGCAACTTCTCCTTCAACCCACCGATAGGAAGTACCTTGCCGCGCAGCGTGATTTCTCCGGTCATCGCCACATCGGCCCGCACCGGTATCTGTGTCAATGCGCTGCAAATCGAAGTCGCGATCGTGATGCCAGCCGATGGGCCGTCCTTCGGAATCGCTCCTTCCGGCACATGCACGTGAATGTCGATGTGCCGGTAGAAGTCCTTGGGAAGCCCCAGCGACATTGCCCGCGAGCGCACATAACTCATGGCCGCCTGCGCGGACTCCTGCATGACATCGCCGAGTTTGCCCGTCGTCGTCAGCTTACCGCGGCCTTCCATGATCGACGTCTCCGTCGTCAGGATCTGCCCGCCCACCTCGGTCCAGGCCAAGCCGGTCGTGGCGCCCACTTCGTTCTTCTTCTCGGCCTGAAGGTCTCGGAAGCGCCATGGCCCGAGCAGTTCCGGCACCTTGTCCGCATTGACGACTACCTTGCCGGATTTGGCCTCTTTCTTCGAACTCGATTGGGCCACAACCACCTTCCGGGCGACCTTCCGGCAGACATTGCCGACCTCGCGTTCCAAATTACGAACACCGGCTTCCCGCGTGTAGTTCTGTACAAGCGATTGGAGACCGTCGTCGGCAAACTCGATTTCCTTTTCGGAAAGTCCGGTCTGCTCCAATTGCTTGCGCACGAGAAACCGCTTGGCGATTTCCAACTTCTCCAACTCGGTGTAGCCCGACAGCCGGATCACTTCCATGCGATCCTGCAACGCCGCCGGAATCGTGTGCAGCACATTGGCCGTGGCGATGAAAAACACCTGGCTTAGATCGTATTCCACGTCCAGGTAGTGATCCACGAACATCCAGTTCTGTTCCGGATCGAGCACTTCCAGCAGCGCCGCGCTTGGGTCGCCGCGGAAGTCCATCGACATCTTGTCGATCTCGTCCAGCATGAAGATCGGGTTCCGCGTCCCGGCCTTCTTCATCATCTGGATCACCTGGCCCGGCAGCGCGCCAATGTACGTACGCCGGTGGCCGCGAATCTCGGCCTCGTCGCGCACGCCACCCAGCGACATCCGCACGAACTTGCGCCCCGTGGCCTTGGCGATCGACATACCCAGCGACGTCTTGCCCACGCCCGGGGGCCCGACGAAGCAAAGGATCGATCCCTTTGGGTTCTTGACCAGCCGGCGGACGGCCAGAAACTCGAGAATGCGTTCTTTGATCTTTTCCAGGCCGTAGTGGTCGGATTCAAGTACCTTCTCAGCGAACTTGAGATCGCGGATTTCCTTGCTCTTCTTCTTCCACGGCACCGCCAGCAGCCAGTCCAAGTAGTTCCGCGACACGGTGGACTCAGCCGACATCGGAGGCATCTGTTCCAACCGCTTCAACTCCGCGATCGCCTTGTCCTTGGCATCCGGCGGCATTCCAGCCTGATCGATCTTCTTTTTCAGATCGTCGTATTCGCTCTTTTCGCCGCGGCCCAGTTCTTTCTGAATGGCCTTGATCTTCTCGTTGAGGTAATACTCTTTCTGGGCACGCTCCATCTGGCGCTTGACACGGCCCTGAATCGTGCGATCCATATTGAGCTTCTCGATCTCGATATCGAGCATCTCGGCCACGCGGTTCAAACGGTCGACCGGATCGAAAATCTCGAGCAGCTCCTGCTTCTCTTCGATGGTGAGTTGCAAATTGGCGCCCACCGTATCGGCCAGCTTGCCCGCGTCATCCACGCGAATGGCCGCGATCATCGTCTCGTAGTTGAGGTTCTGGCTGAGCTTGACGTATTGTTCAAACAGCGTCGTCACCCGGCTCGTCAGCGCCTCCAACTGCGGACCGGCTTCCACCCGGAAATTCGACGTCCGCACCACCGCGCGAAAAAAGCCCTCGTCATCGCTGACGGAAACGACCTTTCCGCGCTCCACTCCTTCGACAAGAACCTTGATGTTGCCGTCCGGCAGCTTCAACGACTGAACGATGTTGGCGACCGTGCCCACGGAGTAAATCTCATCAGGTGTCGGCTCGTCCACGGAGGCGTCGTGCTGGGTAGCGAGAAAAATCTTCTTATCGCCGGCCAGCGCCTCTTCCAAGGCGCGGACACTCGATTCCCGCCCAACGACAAACGGCGTCATCATGTGCGGGAAGATCACGACATCCCGGATGGGCATCATCGGGAGACGTTTGGTTTCGGGTTTTTCCTTGGAAGTGAGCATTGAGTTACCTCTGGCGTGGACACACCACGCACTTTACGAGAATATCGAACCGGACCCTATGCGGTCCAACCACGGTCTTCTTCAGCAGGCGGGCCGTCGCGGCCCAGGGCTAACCGGCTTTCTCCAGAATCGCCAGGTTGATCTTTTGAGTGAGCACCATTTCCTTGGTGACCACGAACTCTCGTACCTTCTTGTACGACGGCAAGTAGTACATCAGATCAAGCATCAGGTCTTCCAGGATCATCCGTAGACCCCGCGCCCCGAGCTTCCGTTCCATCGCCAGTTGCGCGATCGCTTCAAAGGCGTCGTCGGTGAACCGCAACCGTACGTTTTCGAATTCAAACAGTCTTTGATATTGACGACTGATGGCGTTCTTTGGCTTCGTCAAAATCTGTACTAATGCGTCCCGATCCAGCTCGTCGAGCACACCCATCACCGGCAGACGTCCGATGAATTCCGGAATAAACCCGAACTTGATGAGATCGATTGGTTGACACTGGGCAAGCAGCCCCGAATCCCGGCGCACCGCCATCCGTTTCGCTTCTTCATCCTCGGACTTGCCAAAGCCCATCGTGGTCTTCCCGATGCGCCGCCCGATCACCTTCTCCAACCCAACAAACGCCCCGCCACAAATGAACAGAATGTTCCCGGTGTCAATCGGCGTGAATTCCTGGTGTGGGTGCTTTCGCCCGCCCTGCGGCGGTACATTCGCAATCGTTCCTTCCAGGATCTTCAGCAGAGCCTGCTGCACCCCTTCGCCCGAAACATCGCGGGTGATCGACGGATTCTCGTCCTTGCGGGCGATTTTGTCGATTTCATCGATGTAAATTATGCCCTGCTGGCAGCGTGCAACGTCCCAATCCGCATTCTGGAGCAGCCGCAGAATAATGTTCTCGACATCTTCACCCACATAGCCGGCTTCGGTCAGCGTCGTGGCGTCGGCAATCGCAAACGGCACATCCAGGATGCGCGCTAAGGTCTGAGCCAACAGCGTCTTCCCGGTCCCCGTGGGCCCGATCAGCAGGATGTTACTCTTAGCAAGCTCGACGTCGGCAGCCGTTCGCTTGCTCATCTGAATCCGCTTGTAGTGGTTGTAAACCGCCACAGCCAACTTGCGTTTGGTCAAATCCTGGCCAATCACATATTGGTCGAGGTATTCTTTTAGCTCCAGCGGCTTAGGCAGCTTGCTGGGCAGCCCTGTCGTCGGTTCGTGACGGTCGTCTTCCAGAATCGAGTTGCATACGGTAATGCACTCGTCACAGATATATGCCCGGGGATAATCGCTGGGCGACGATATCAGTTTGCCAACGACGTCTTGGCTCTTGTGGCAGAAAGAACAGCGCAGAGTTTCGTCCGAGCCAGAGCGCTTCAAGGACCCCCCTCCTCACGGCGTGTCGTCACCGTCAGCAAATCAACCATCCAGACCACCATTATCCCCTGAAAGCGGAACATCCGGCAATCCCGATTGCAAAGCCCTACCGCGGAGCTCCCACCAGGTCGCTGCCAACCGTCGAATTCTGGGAGACATACCGCCACTGTCCGAGAGTGGCGCGGTACCACCAGACACCATTGAAGTCATCACGTCCGGCCAGATAGAGTTCGCCCTTGGCGGCCGATCCAGTCACCGCTTGGAACTGTCCTCCGAGCCCCACCCAGTTCTGCCATCCGTTCGACGTCCCCTCGGTGTACGGGCGGTGCCAGACCGCGCCTCCAGGAACCACACCGGCGACATGAATCAGGCCCTCTCCGTTGGACACGACCACCGGATCACTCGCCAGCACCCCAGCCCCGGACGTCCAACCCAGCCAATTGTTACCCGAAACCCGGTTCAGCCAGAGTCCGCCGCCCGTGTCTCGGGCCGCCACGTAGGCTACGCCATCAATACCAACGGTGACACTGGGCCGGCCCTGGATGACGCCGCCACCCGAGCGCCATCCCTGCGACCCGCTTCCCGGCAGATAACGGTTGCTCCAGGCCCCCCCCCAGACGTCGCGGCCTACTATGTAAAGGCTGTCATCCGGCGCCGCTGCGATCGAAGGGTCGCTCCCCAAGAGACCGCCCAAAAACACCCAGGCTCCCAAGCCCGCGCCTGGGCGGTAGCTAACAAGCCAATACGCACCGCCGGCGTCCCGCGCGATCACATACGCGGTGCCGTCACGCATGACCGCTATCGCCGGGTTGCCCGTAAGAATTCCTCCGGCCGACACCCATCCAGCCCAATCCTGGAGATAGGCGTCAAACCGGTTCAACCAAAGCCCACCGCTGCGGTCCAATGCCGCGGAGATCGTGTTGCCGATCGCATCTTGCGCCGCCGCCGGTTGGCTGGCGATGATGCCCGACCCGTCGGCGGCGTAATACGAGTTGTTCGCGACGAGCATAAGGCGGCCGTTCAAACCCCGGTAGACCGCGGTCGGCGTCCGGTAGCCCGGCGTGTAAGAAATCCGGTGCAGCGCCCTGGTGCGCCGTGTAAGGACGTATAGGAACCCATCGGGTCCGAGTTCAACCTGCACCGGCAATCCAAAGCCGGTCGCGAAGATCTCGGTAGTGTTCGTCGCCGGATTCAGGCTCCGAATCCAACCCGAGCACAAGTCTGCAAAAAAGTACTTGCCAAAGTACTCCGGCGGATATTGATTGAGAGAAGGATTGTAAAAGGCTCCGCCGACGATCGAGCAGCCCGTCGACAGCGGGTTCTGGTCATGCGTGTAGGCGTGAAGCGGGCTCCGGTACTGCGGATTCACCGTCACTCCTTCAGTAGCGGGCCAGCCGTAGTTACCGCCGGCCACGCCCTCATTGATCTCCTCCCATGCCTGCTCACCAACATCGTTGATGAACATCCGCCCGGATACGGGCTGAAAAGCGAAGGTGAACGGGTTGCGCAGGCCGAGTGCCCAGATGGCCCGGTACACGCCGGTGGCCGTGGCGTAGAACGGATTATCCGTGGGAATTGTGCCATCGCTGTTGAACCGCAGGATCTTGCCGTGCAGCGTCGTCATGCTCTGCGCATTGGCCCCGGTCCCCGCGTCTCCGGTCGCTACATAGAGCTTCCCGTCTGGCCCGAAGTGGATGGCCCCGCCGTTGTGGGTGGTGGTGGTCGTCTCGCTGAATTCCGCCAGAATCGTCTCACCCCCCACGGCCACGTCGCCATTCGCCGTAAACCGGCTCACGCGGTGACGTACCGGGCCCGTGATGACCGTGTAGTACACATATACATATTGGTTAGTGACGAAATTCGGATCGATTGCGACGCCAAGTAGTCCACGTTCCCCCGTCGTACCCGTAGTGACGGTCGCAAACGGACTGGCCAGCAGAGTTCCATTCTTGATCACCCTCAGATCGCCGCTTTGCTGACAGACGAAAATGCGCCCGTCAGCGGCAAATGCCATCGCTGTCGGCCGATCCAATCCGACCGCTACCTCTGTTTCAACGAATCCGGGTGGCAACCCCGCCGCCGTGACACTAAACGAAAAAAATGAAAAGATCGCAACCACCTTGAAACTCACACCCAAGATTGTAGCGCTACAAGTACTAGGACTGTTCCTCGATGAGCCGGTAAACGTCGCGCTTGCCAAGCCCATAACGCCGCGCCAACTGCTTCACCGCGTCCATCCGCGCCACCCCTTGGCGTAACAGAATCTCCAACTCCCGACGGTAATCAACGGCTTCGGCACTGGTGGACCCGCTCCCTTCGGCGCTGGGACCGATCAGAATCGTGAATTCGCCCCTCAGCGAAGGCCTGCCGGCAAGGTCTTGACGTACTTCGGCCGCCGTTCCTCGCACGAACTCTTCGTGCAGCTTGGTGATCTCGCGGGCGGCAACTACCGGTCGGTTTGGCCCCAACGTGTTCTCGATTTCGCGCAGCGTCGTCACTACGCGGTGCGGTGCTTCAAAGAGGATTGTGGTTTCTTCGCTCGTGCCCAATGCGGCGAGCACGGCCTGTCGCCGCCCCGGCTTCGGTGGCAGAAAGCCCAGAAACCGAAACCTGTGCGTCGGCAATCCCGCGGCCGCCAAGGCCGCTAGCGGTGCTGCGGGACCGGGAACCGGCGTCACAAGGATGTTGGCTTCAATGGCCGCGGCCACCAGCCGGTAGCCAGGATCCGATACGAGCGGGGTCCCTGCGTCCGTCACTAGTGCCACCGTAGCGCCGGACTTCATCCGCTCCAGCAACTCGGCGGTGCGTTCCTTTTCGTTGTGTTCGTGATAGCTCACCAGCGGCGTGCTAATCGAATAATGTTCCAATAGCTTTCGCGTCTGCCGCGTGTCCTCGCACGCAATCGCGGACACTTCTTTCAGAACTCTTACGGCGCGAAAGGTGATGTCCTCGAGATTGCCGATCGGAGTGGCCACGACGTAAAGTTGGCCGGACATACCTACGCCAGTATGGCACCCTCTAAAGCTTTTCCAGTAGGCCACCGATAGATGGGGTGTTGGCGGTTGGTCTGCAACGTTGGCCTTCTTCCACGCACTATCACAGGTGAAGTTTCATTTCGGGAACAGCAGAAAGTGATCGGACATAGTACACTTCAGGGAGCGGGTACCATTATGGCGTCTTTCACCGAGTCGTTCCCCGCTTTTCCGCCGAGCCCTGACCGGTTTAGCTGGGAGGTCCCGGGTAAGCGGGTCGGAGTTCGTCTCGACCTGGATGTTGTCGACCGGATGGAATCCGAGGTCCTGCACAGCTTCGGCGGTAGTGCCAATTTGGGCGCCGAGATCGGCGGTCTGCTCCTTGGCTCGGTTGTTCCCCATGAACAAGGGTACATAGTTCAGATCACTGACTTTGAACCAGTACCACTCGGCCCTGACCAGTCAGAGTTCACACTCCATCGGGATGAGGATTGGGAGCGCTTCGCACAAGCCGCCGATCGCTGGGCTTGGATGCCGGAGAAGCAGACCTATGCGGTCGGGCTGTTTCGCAGCCACACGCGTCAAGGCTTGGGCTTGGTCGAGCATGACTATGATCTTTTTCAGCGCTACTTCCCGGACCCGTCGGCCGTCATTCTCCTGGTGAAACCCTTTGCCACGCGCGCCAGCCTCGCTGGTTTCTTTTTCCGCGAGGAAGGCGGAATTCGGGGCGACTCAAGCTATCTCGAGTTTCCGTTCCGCCGCCGCGAACTCACCGTGGAATGGGCCGCTCCGCCCGACAGCGCAGACATGGCCGGCACGGCCGTTTTGGAACACGCAGCAGAAGGAATACCCTCCATGGCAACAGCGACGAGTGTGTTGGGGATCGGGCCTGACAAGGCCGAGCCGATGCCGTCCGATGAGCTCAAGTTCGGACTTCCTACTTCAAAAATCGACGAATCCAGTGGTAAGAGACTCCGCTCGGGCTGGGTCTGGATCCCCCTGTCCTTTATCTTCCTGCTGCTCGGCGTCGTCCTGGGCTTCCAGGTTGCTCTCAGCGTCCGGTCTCAGGTTCCGGCTGGTTTCCGCCAGGACCCGTACGCTCTCAATCTCTCCATCAGCCCCGCTGGCGACAGCCTGCATATCCGGTGGGACCGCAACAGCCCGGCTGTCCAGGCGGCCACTCGCGGCTGGCTCTCCATCCAGGATGGAGCCGGCCAGAAGACGGTCGACCTCGATGTCGCGCAACTCCAGAATGGCAGCGTGATCTATCGGCGCGCCTCCTCCAGCGTCCGCTTCCGGCTCGAGGTGCTGGCCGGCGGCCGCGTTACGGTCGGCGAGTCCCTCGACTTCCGCTCGGCCACCAAGTAGCCTTCCGGTCCATCACCAGGTCCCGCGCCCTCCGCCATGCGCGGGACCCCGCTTCCCCATTCATTAGCTCGCCAACCGCAAATCCGGCCGGCGGCGCCGCGCCGCTTCCCCAATCGGGCGCAGCATCAGACTCGAATCGTCCTCCGACATCTCCACCACGACCGTGCTCCCGGCCTCCAACTCTTCGTTGGCGACCAACACCGCCAGCGGCTGTGTGAGTTGCCGCTGAATGGTCCGCTTCAGCTCCCGCGCCCCAAACTGTGCGCTGGTTCCCCGTGCCAGCAGGAACTGCTTCGCCTCCTCCTGAACCCGCAAACGGAACCCGCGCAGTCCCAGGCGCGCGTCGATGTGGCGCTGCAATTCCGCAAGCTGCAAATCCACAATCGACCCTAATGCCGCCTGAGACAGCGGCTGGTAGGTCACTACCGCGTCGATCCGGTTCACAAACTCCGGCGCAAACTTTCGCCGCACCGCGGTCATCCCGATCTTCTCCAACTGCCCTTCCATCTCGCCTGCGTTTTCCTGCCGGCCCATGCCCTGGAAGCCGAAGCTTGGTTCCATGGCCGTAATCATCTCGCGGGCGCCTAGGTTGCTCGTCATGAAGATCAGCGTGCGCTCGAAGCTCACCGTGTTGTTGTCGCCCAGCCGCAGCGTGCCCTTGTCCAGCACACCTAACAGGAGCCGCGTCATCGAGGGCGCCGCCTTTTCGATTTCGTCGAAGAGCACAATCGCCAGGCTGCTCTTCTCGCTGGTCACCGAGTTCACCCGCGCCTGCGAGAGCATTGGATGCGTCTCGCGATGCCCCAGGTAGCCAGGAGGCGCCCCAATCAGCTTCGCCACTTCGTGCTCCAACTGGAACTCGCCGCAATCCACCTTCAAGACGTGCTTCTCGCTGCCGTGCAACGCCGCCGCCAGTGCCTCCACGGTCTTCGTCTTTCCCGTGCCGCTGGGACCCAGCAACAGAAACACCCCAGCCGGACGGCTGTCGGGTGAAAGTCCAGCCTGATACATCTGGACGTAGGGCACAATCGCGGACACCGCCGCAGGCTGGCCCACCAACTGGCTAGCCATTGCCTCCTGTAATGTCTCCGCCGCTCCGTCACTGCGGCGTCGTTGGGAGTTGTTGGTTACCGAACGCAAGGTGCGACTCCCTCCTTTCGCCGACCATTCTGCAGGCGGTCAAGCTCGAACAGGCTGGGGCAGAGCCATTTTCAGGCTCATATTATTAAATTTTCATGATGTTTATTTGCCGAGGAATGAACGAATTACGTCGCCGATCCGGGCGCTTGCCCGCCCATCGCCATATACGTTGTGAACGGCTGCCATGCGCTCGTAAGTGTTCGCATTGTCAAGCAATTCGTTCACGCTCCCGGCGATGCGCTCCGGCTCGGTTCCCACCAGCCTCACCGCTCCCGCCGTAACCCCTTCCATCCGCTCGGTTTTGTTCCTCATCACCAGCACCGGTTTGCCGAGCGACGGGCCCTCTTCCTGAACTCCACCCGAGTCCGTCAACAGCAGGTAGGACCTCCGCATCAGGTCTACAAACGGAACATACGACTGCGGATCGATTAGGTGAATGTTCTCAATCCCGCCCAACAAACGCGCGACGGGTCCGCGGACATTGGGATTCGGGTGTACTGGAAACACCAGGTCGACGTCGCCCCGCGCCGCCACCCGCCGCAAACCCTCGCAGACGTCCTGCATCCCCGCGCCAAAACTCTCGCGGCGGTGCGCCGTCACGAGAATCAGCCGCCGTCCGCGGCCGGTCCACGGCCATGTGGGCGCTTCCAGGCGGCCTGCCGCCAGTTCCCCGGCCACCCAAAGCACTGCATCGATGCCGGTGTTCCCCGTCACCGTGATGCGGCCGGCTGGAACACCTTCCCCGAGCAAGTTCTCCCTGGCGCCTTCCGTGGGCGGGAAGTGCAGCGCCGCCAGCCGCGTCGTCAGCACCCGGTTCAGTTCTTCCGGAAAGGGCTCGGCCAGATCGCCGGTGCGGAGCCCCGCCTCGATATGGGCCACGGGAACACGCCGGTAGAAGCCCGCAAGCGCACCGCAAAACGTCGTGGTTGTATCGCCTTGAACGAGAATCAGACCCGGTTGTTCTGCAACGATCACGCCGTCCAGCGCCGCCACCACTCGCGACGTCGTCTGAGCCAGCGATTGCCCGGGCGTCATCACGTTCAAATCGTGGTGCGGTTCGATTCCAAAAGTCTGCAGCACCTGGTCGAGCAGTCCCCGGTGTTGTGCCGTAACGCACACGCGGGGTTCGACGATGGCGCCGGCCTGGCGTAGGTGCAGAATGACGGGAGCTAGTTTGATCGCTTCGGGTCGGGTTCCAAAGACGAAGAGGACGTTAGTCACAATGGCCCGTGGGGAATGGCCGTTGAGGCATTGGAGAATAAAGGAAGAAGTACTCTACTTATGGCGGTAGGTGATGCGACCCTTGGTCAGATCGTACGGTGACATCTCCACAGTCACCCGATCGCCCGCCAGCACACGAATGCGGTTCCGCCGCAGTTTACCGGCCAGGTGCGCCAGCACAATCCGGTCCGCGTCCAGTTGCACGCTGAACTGGCCCGCGGGAAACTTCTCGACCACCGTTCCAGTTACTTCAATGCAGTCTTCTTTACTCATCGACCTCCTTAGATTTCACGCACAGTCTTCCCCCGCGCCTCCCAACCACCCTTTACTATACCGCAGCATTTTGGCGTGGTTTTTGAGGGGTTCGCAAACCGTCTAGCCCTGTAATAGAGTAAGGAAGGCGGCGCGCGCGAAAGCGCTGGCTGCCGGTTTGCCCGGCGCGGGGTGCGCCTGTGGCGTTGTACTCAGGGAACGGAGGAACTACTGGTGCAGGAGTTCCAGCACAAAGTCGTCTTGATCACGGGCGGAAGTAGAGGAATCGGAAAGCGGCTTGCCCTCGGCTTTGCCAGCGCTGGTGCGCGTGTCGGATTGGTGGCGCGAAGCCGGCCCGAACTGGATCTCACCAAACTGGAAATCGAACACAACGGCGGCAGCGCCCTCCATCTTCGGGCGGACGTCTGCGATGCCGAATCGCTTCGCTCCGCCGTCGACCGGCTGCGCGCTCAGTTCGGCCAGATCGATATCCTGATCTGCGCGGCTGCGATACAAGGTCCCGTCGGTCCGTTTGTTGAAATTTCCACCAAGGCTTGGCTCGAAACAGTCGACACCAATCTCACCGGCGTCGCCAATACCTGCGCCGCGGTTCTACCCGACATGATTAGGGTTCGCCGCGGCAAGGTCATCGTGCTCTCCGGCGGAGGCGGCGCCAACCCGCGCCCGAATTTCTCCGCCTATGCCGCCGCCAAGGCCGGTGTCATCCGCTTTGTCGAAACGCTCGCCGACGAACTCCGCGACTCTAACGTGCAAATCAACTGCATGTCCCCCGGCGGCTCCTACACGCACATGACCGATGAGATCCTCCGCGCCGGCGACAAAGCCGGCTGGAAAGAGCACGAGGAAGCGATGCGAATCCGCCTCACCGGCGGCGTCTCCGCTGACCGCCAGGTGGCCTTGGCCCAATTCCTCGCCTCCGAACGGTCTAACCACATTTCCGGCAAACTGATTCACGTGAAGGACGACTGGAAGCGCCTGGAGAATTCCAATGTCCATCCGGAATTATTCACCCTCCGCCGCTTAGCGAAGGCCTAGACCTGCATCATGGCGATATCTACCGCCCCTCGCCGGCCCTCGATCACCACGATGCCGCTCTCGGTCACGTGATACAGCTTCCGGTCGTTCGCCAGATCGTGGCCGATCGTCGCGTCTTCCGGAATTCGAACATTCTTGTCCAATATCGCCCGCCGGATCTTTGCCCGCCTTCCGATGTCGCAATGGTCCAGGATGATCGAGTCCTCCACCAGCGCCCCGGAATGGACGCGCACACCCCTGCCGATTACGCTCCGGCGCACTTCTCCCCCAGACAGGATTGCTCCGGACGCCACCACGCTATCGATGGCATGGCCGCGCCGTCCGTCATCGTCGAACGTAAACTTGGCCGGTGGATCGTCGTAACTGGCGGTCCGCAACGGCCACTGTCGGTTAAACAGGTTCAACTTCGGCGACACCGTCCGCAAATCCATGTTCGCTTCGTAGTACGCATCGATGGTCCCGACATCCCGCCAATAGACATCCGCCCCCTGCGGGTCTCCAGGAATCTGGTTAGTCTGGAAATCGTAGGCATACATCGATGATCGCCCAATCATCGACGGCAGAATGTCGCGGCCAAAGTCGTGCGTGCTGTTCTCGTTGGCGGCATCCGCGTACAGTTCCCGCAGCAGTGTCCGCGTCGAAAACACGTAGTTCCCCATCGACGCGTACACCTGCTCCGGATTGCCTGGCATCGTCGGCGCGTCGGCGCGCTTTTCGTGAAATCCAAGAATCGCACTGTCCGCCGCGGCCTCGATTACCCCAAACTCCCGCGCATGGTCTTTCGGTACCGGAATCGCCGACACAGTCACGTCAGCGCGATTCCGTTCGTGAAACTCGATCATGTCGCGGATATTCATCCGATAAATGTGATCCGCGCCAAAAATGACTACCAGGTGCGGATCAGCCTGTTCGATCAGATTGACATTCTGGTAAATCGCGTCCGCTGTCCCCCGGTACCAGTTTTCCCCCGGCGTCCGCATCTGCGCCGGCACGGGAATGATGAACTGATTCTTCAGCAGGCCGGTGAATTCCCAGCCATCCCGCAAGTGTTGTAACAGCGACTGGCTCTTGAACTGGATCAAAACGTAGGTCGAGAAAATCCCGGAATTGACCAGGTTCGACAAGACGAAGTCCACGATCCGGTACTGTCCGCCAAACGGTACTGCAGGCTTGGCCCGTTCCTTGGTCAGAGGATACAACCGGGTCCCCTTCCCCCCTGCCAGCACAAACGCAAGTACTCGTAGCTGCATTCTTAATCTCCCATCTTACTCTCGATTTAACGCCCCAACCAAACAATCCTTGAGCATTTGTCGCCCGTGCGCGCACTCCCTTTCAGGGGAACTCGCATGCGCGTCACCCTGTCCCTTGTCTTACCGATGTTTTCCGTGGCTCTCGCCGCGCAGCAATTCAGTCTTTCTCCGCCCAATCTACTCCTCCAGCACGATTCCCTGTCCCACTCCGTCCGTAACTCCGTGACCCTCCCTCCCGGTTACTTTGGCGTGTCGCAAACGGCCACGTCTTCCGCCGTCTTCGTAGCCGCTTATACAGTCGCGGAAAACAAGTACGATGCCGCGCTGCTTTCGTTTGACGCAAACTCGCTCACCCTCAACTTCAAAGCCTCGTTCCCGCTCCCCGGCAATCAGTACCCCGCGAGCCTGGCGTCTGCCGCCGATGGTACCTTTACGTTGACGGTCTACTCCGACGCGACCCGGCCGTCCAGCCTTCTCTATCTTCGCCTCGATGCGCACACAGGCGCCCTGCTCGGAGTCACCCCTTCCGACCCCCAAGGTCTCCCTCTTCCCTCCCTGCTTCCGCTGCCCAACTCACTCCCCGGCGAACCATCCCTCGCCGCCGCGAAGATGCTGGAACGTAGAGAAGCCAGTGAGAGTTCCCCCGCGCCACCGTCGGTCACGTTTTGTGTTCCGGCTTCCGACCCAACCCCCGCCGACTGCGATACCGTCCTCGCCGAGGACCCCGTCACGCCAGGCGCGCTCGCCGGGCGCACGCCGCTCATCCTAATCCACGACGCCTGGGCCACCCCTTCCCTCTCCACACTCGACCGCTCCTATTGGAGTTCGTTGCTCGGCGCATTCGCCGCTACACCCCAGCTCCTCACACGCTATAAGGTATTCCGGTTTCACTACGTTACTGGTCAGCGCAACGTCTGGGATCTCGCCCGCTCCCTCCGCAACCATCTGGACGCTCTCATCTTCAACCAGCCGGAATACGACACCCAGTTCACTCTGATCGGCCACGGGCTAGGCGGACTACTGGCGCGGTCCTACATGGATCACCACTGGCATTGGTCCGGACCCGCATCCAGCGTCTGGCGCGCGCGCCGCGCCGGCGAGCGGGTCCTCTGGGCAATCACCCTGGCCACGCCGCACAACGGCACCCCGCTTTTCACCTCCTCCTCCCTCGCCGCCCAAGGCGTCACCGCCGGTTTCTGGAGTGCCAGGGGCTGCCTGAATTGCGCCAACTTGGCCGACTATGCCAATGGTCTTGCAATTTCCCCGGCTTTCGATCACAAGGTGATTGCCTATTGGGGGTATATCGATACCAATTCCGCCGTCGCGACGCTGGCGCGCGCATCACAGGCGGAGCTCGCCGCCGCGGGCAGCATCGAGGCCTCCGGCATCGCGCTCGAACGCTTGCTGACAAACAATCGCAGTCATGCTAACGCCCAATTGTCGCTCGCCAACGATGGCTATATCCCAGGTACGAGCGCCGCTTTCGATCTGCGTAGTCCCGCCAAGCGAGTCGCCTGTCCCAATCATGACCATACGCTCATGCTGTATGGCTCCACGGCGCTCTGCTCATCCGGCGTGCCCCTGTTGAATTCCGTCCTCGCCGACCTCGGAACGCCAAACGGCGCCATCACGCCGTCCACGCCCCCTCCCGTCATGCCCTACACGCCGCCCCCCGGTTGTAGCTACACCCTGGCCCCCGCCGCCGCAAGTCATTCGTATAACTCCGCCACCAACGCCGTCACCGTAACCACTACCGCCGGGTGTAGCTGGCATGTTCAGTCTCATGCTCCCTGGATCTCGATTACCGCCACGTCGGCCAATTCCTTCACGTATCTCATCGAGACCAATGGCGGCGCGTTCCCCCGGTTCGGCCTCGTCTCGGTAGGCGGCAGTCCTTTCTACATTGCGCAGGACTCCGTCACCGGCGCGTGTGTCTACGACCTCGATCCCAATTTCCGGACCTACTCCAGTTCTGCGATTTCCGGCATCATCACGGTCCTGTCACCCTCCAGTTGCTCCTGGACTCCGGCGTCCGATTCCCCTTGGCTATCCGTCTCGACCACGTCACTGCAAACCGGCACGAAGGCCCTGACGGTCACCGGCTCCTCCAACACGTCGGGCCAGCCGCGCTTCGGGGCTGTCCGCATCACCCCCGCTTCCGGCGCTCCACTCCTCGCGCAGATCGCCCAGGATGCGTCCGCCTCTCCCTGCTCATACTCCCTTTCCTCGTCCGCCACCCGGATCTCGACCAGCGGCGGCACGGGCTTGTTCGCAATCCAGACCACCGGTTCCTGCTCATGGTCCGCTGCCGCATCCGATTCCTGGATCGCCCTTTCCTCCAGCGCCTCCGGCACCGGCTCGGCCAACATCTCCTTTTCCATCCAGGCCAACACTTCGTCGTACCGCCGCTTCGGCACGATAGCGATTCTCGCCGGGAACGTCTCACTGAGCCATCAAATCGCACAGGAAGCCGCTACCGCGCCGGCTCCTTCCATTAATGTCCCGTCCACTTCCATCTCCTTTGGCAACTCTCTCGTCGACCGTACTACCTACCAAGCCGTCGCGGTCCGCAACACCGGCCAGGGGACTCTCTACCCGGCTGGCGTCAACCAGGTCTCCGGCAGCCTCGGCTACCAGGTGGAAACGCCCCTCACTCCCAGTCCCGCGGGGGGATCGGTTTACTTCGTTCTGTCCTACACTCCGGGTGGCCAGGTATCGCAGAGCGCCATTTTCCGCCTGACCTCCAACGACCCTGCCGAAGGAACCATCGACTTGTCGTTGAGCGGTACCGGCATCGGCGCAGCCGCCGGCAACAATCTCATCGTCGCTCCGTCCACCATCAGTTTCGGGGAGGTGCCCACCGGCGTTGTAGCCGAAATCCCGCTCACCATTCAGAACCGTGACGTCACGCCTCTCAATCTCACCTATACCTGGACCCAATCGGGCGACTTCCGGGTGCTGAACGCGCCTACCTCACTGGCCGTGAACGCCGCCGCAACACTGCGTCTGCGCCTGCTGCCCACCTCCACCGGCGTCAAGTCCGCAACATTCCGGGTGACTTCGAGTGGAACCGGCACACCCTCCTACGACGTCACCATCTCCGCCACGGCGGTTGCGCCGACCGCGGCCAACATTCAAACCGTCCGCACCATTTCGCTCTCCGGTTCGGGTACGCCCGCGCGCCTCACCATCCGCTCGGGCCGTGCCTTCATCAGCCGCAACAATCCCGCTGGACTGTCCATCGTCGACCTCGCCGCCGGAGCAGTCTCGGCCAACATCCCCATCAGCACCTATTCCACCGCTTCCGCCGGCCAACCCGCCGTCGGCGCCGCCCGCGCTTTTGTCCCTCTCTCGAACCTGGGTTCCAACGGTCAGGTCGCCGTCTTCGACCTCAATACGAATACACTCCAGCAGTACTTCGCGGCGGGAACCGATCCCCATGGCGCCGTTGTTGTCGATAACCAGCTTTGGATATCCAATGCCAATTGCCCGGCCTCGTCCGGCCTCTCGCTGGTCAGAGCCTTCGACGCCACGACGCTGGTCCCCCAATCCAGCCAACTGGCGGGACGCGTCTCCGCCTGGCTCGCCGCCGACACCGATACGCGCCGCATTGCCGTCGCAAACACAGGATGTGGCTCGCCCGCACCCGCCGCCGGTGCGTCGTTCATCGACCTCAATTCCAATCTCCTGCTGCAAACCCGCGACCTCCGGCCATCACCCAACTCGGTCGCCATCGCCGGGGGCAAGGCTTACTTCAATACCGGCCAATCGGTCGAAGTGGTGGACCTGTCCTCGTTTGCCACCGTCGCTTCCATTCCGATTCCTGAATCCTCCCATGGCATCGCCTCCACCGGCGGCCACGTGTTTACGGCGTCTGGAGGCGTGGTCACCGTCATCAGCACCGCCACCCATCGCGTGATCGGGACCGTTTCCGTTCCCGGGGCACTTGCGTTGGCCGCGGATACTGCGTCCGCCACGGCATACGCCGTCACGTCTAATTCCCTCGTGGGAGTCCGGGTTCAGCAGCCTTCCTTCGACTTCTCTTGCGCCGCGCCCGCCCTGTTTGGTCCCTCCACCACCTGCTCCGTTTCCCCGCTTGACGGGTTCTCTTCCCCAATCAGCCTCACCTGCGCCAGCGTCCCCGGTGTGTCCTGCCTGTGGTCGCCCTCCACGATCGCCGCGCCCGGGACGGCAACCCTGACCGTCACGCCGTCTTTGCTCTCGCCCGGCCACTATCCGCTCCTGGTGCAAGCGTCCGGGGGCGGCGTCTCCCGGTCCGCCACTCTGTCCCTCGTGTTGCCGACCTGTTCCTTTACCGTCACCCAGGGAACCCATGGATTCACAGGCGCGGGCGGTTCGAGCTTGGTCGAAGTCCAGTCGCCGGCCGGTTGCGCCTGGGTCGCGGCCTCGAACGCATCCTGGATCACTATCACGTCCGGCAGCGCGTACTCCGGCAACGGAACTGTCGCCTTTACGGTTGCCGCGAATCCGGCGGCATCGGCCCGCAGCGGCACGCTCACGGTGGCCGGGCAGACCATCACCGTGGAACAGCAAGCCGCCGAGTGCAGCTACCAGCTCAATCCGACATCAGTCACCGTGGCCGGCACAGGCGGCGCGGGCTCCGTCAGCCTCACCGCCTCCGTGTCCTCCTGCGCCTGGAACGCTGTCTCCAACAATCCTTCCTGGCTAACCTTGACATCCGCCTCGTCCGGTACTGGCCCCGCGACGGTGGCGTTCTCGTTCACCGCAAATCCGTCCACATCCCTGCGCCAGGGCAGCCTCACCATCGGCGGCGTCACCTTTCCGGTCACCCAAAGCGGAGCTTCCTGTACGTTTACGCTCAATCCGGGCAACGCCGGCTTTGGAGCCGCAGCCCAGACTGGAAGCGTCACCCTCACGGCATCCAGCGCGGGTTGCCAGTGGACCGCCTCCTCCGGCGCACCCTGGCTCAGCATCACGTCGCCCACGTCCGGCACAGGATCATCCACTGTTCTATTTAGCGTCGCGGCGAATCCGGAACTTGCCGCCCGCTCGGGCACCCTCACCATTGCCGGCCAGGCCTTTACTGTCAACCAGGACGCCGCCACCTGCGCCTTTACCATCAATCCCTCCAGCGCCTCGCTCAACAACCAGGCCAACACCGGTGCGGTATCGGTCACCGCCACCCCAACCGCCTGTAGCTGGACCGCAACCTCCAACGCCGGTTGGCTGTCGATCCTGTCCGGATCCTCTGGTACTGGGAACGGCTCGGTGAGCTACAGCGTCCCCGCCAACCCCGACGCCACACCGCGCAACGCCGTCCTCACCGTGGCTGGACAGGCGTTCCCGGTCACCCAGGCTGGCAGCGACTGTTCCTTTACGCTGTCGCCCACCAGTTCCGCACCATCCGCCGCTGGCGGGTCCTTCAGCCTCAACGTGCAAACCTCGCATGCGTCCTGCGCGTGGTCGGCCGTCTCCAACTCCCCCTGGATCACCATCTCGTCTCCAGCCTCCGGAACCGGCAGCGGCACGGTCTCCTACACGGTGGCCGCGAACCCTGGCCTCACCGAACGTATCGGTTTCCTCGTCGCCGGCGGGACTGAGTTTCGCGTCACCCAGGCCGCCGATACCTGCCGTTTCACTGTGACCCCCCTCAGCCTCTCATTTGACGCCAATACGCATTCCGGCTTCATCGCCGTCAGCGCGTCCCACAGTGCTTGCACCTGGACGGCTTCCAGTCCGGCGCCCTGGGCCGTCATCACTTCGGGCGAATCCGCCACCGGCAGCGGAAACGTCGCCATCACCGTAGCGGTCAACAGTACCACCCAGGCGCGAACCGCCAACCTGGCTGTCGCCGGGAACACTGTTCGCGTCGATCAGGACGGCTTGGCTTGCGCCTTTAGCCTCAGTTCGGAAAGCGCGGCCGTCGATCCGCTCGGTGGAACCCTTTCCGTCAACGTGCTTGCCAACACGAGTGGCTGCCTTTGGACGGCGGCGTCCAATGCCGCCTGGATTACCGTTGCCGGTGGCTCGGGCTCCGGCAATGGCTCAGCGTCCTTCAGCGTAGCTCCCAATCCGAACCTCGTCGAACGCACGGGCACACTCACCATTGCCGGGCGTACCTTTACCGTCACGCAGGCAGCCCTCGCCTGTGCCATCTCGTTGTCGCCATCATCGCAGTCCGCCTCGCACGCGGCCGGCAGCGGGACCCTGTCAATTACGGCAAACCACCCTGGCTGCGCTTGGACCGCCTCCAGCACCCAACCTTGGCTCACCCTCGCTCCGCCCTCCTCCGGGTCGGGATCGAGCTCGCTCAATTTCTCCTTCACCTCCAACTCCGCTCCCGCCGAGCGGCAGGCCGCCATCAGTGTCTCCGGCCAGAGTTTCGTCCTCACCCAGGCGGCGGCCCCTTGCACGTACACGCTATCGCCGCAATCCAGCCAAAATGTACCGGCTACGGCCGGCTCTAGCTCGGTTTCGGTTGTGTCCTCCAACTCCGCTTGCTCTTGGACAGCCACTTCACCGGCCGGCTGGGTCACCATCACTGCCGGCGCTTCCCACACCGGTTCCGGTCCGGTCGGTTATTCCTTCACTGCCAACCCCACCACGAATCCCCGCTCGGTAACCCTCACGATAGCCGGCCTCCCGTTTAACGTCGTCCAGGCGGGCGCCTGCTCTCTCACCCTCGCCCCCCCGTCCAATAGCGCTCCTAACAGCGGCGGGGATTACACTGTGGCCGTGACGGCGTCCAGCGCCGGTTGTGCCTGGACGGCGTCACCATTGCACGACTGGGTCACCCTCATCTCCCCTGCGGCCGGTGCCGGAAATGGCACTGTCAGCTACCGCGTCGCCGCCAACCCTGGTGCGGCGTCCCGGACCTCCCACCTCACCGTCGGCGACCAGTTACATACCATCGTGCAGGCCCCGGCTAGCTGCGTATTCTCGCTACCATCCGGCGGCGCGTCCTTCAGCGCACCGGCCACGACCGGAAGTTTCTCCCTGAGCGCCTCCGGCGCCTCCTGCCCGTGGACAGCCGCGAGCAGCGCAGGCTGGATCACGTTAACATCACCTGCCTCGGGGACCGGCGGTGCCACAATCTCCTTCTCTCTCACCGCAAACCCCGACACCACAGCGCGCACCGGTTCCATCACTGCGGGCGGGCAGTCTTATAGCATCACGCAGGGTGGCGCAAACTGCTCCTTCACCCTGGCGCCTTCCAGCCAGTCCTTCGGCGCGGAAGCCGCCACCGGAAGCGTCGTGCTCAGCGCGGGCTCTTCCTCCTGCCCGTGGACCGCTACTTCCAACGCACCCTGGATTACGTTGACCTCCGCGCCTTCGGGAGCCGGCAGCGGCTCAGTCTCTTTCTCGGTGGCCGCCAACACCGATCTCCAGCCACGCTCCGGGACCATCTCCATCGCCGGCCAGACATTCCAGATCGCCCAGACCGCCGCCGCGTGTAGCTACTCGATTCAACCCGCCAGCGGCTCCTATCCTCCCGCCGGGGGAACCTTTACGGTGAATGTCTCCACCTCCCCGGCGAGTTGCCCCTGGACGGCTTCCACCCCCACGCCCTGGATTTCCGTCACATCCGGCGCAAGCGGCGCCGGACCCGGCTCGGTCGGGTTCTCTCTCGGCATCAACACCGCTCCCGCCCCCCGTTCCGGCTTGCTCACAATTGCCGGAAAGACATTCCACGTCACCCAACAGGGCGTTAACTGTCAGTTCACGGTGACGCCACTGCTCTTACAGCACTCTTCGGGAGGCGGCTCCGGCTCTATCGATGTCAACGCCAGCAGCCCCTCCTGCTCCTGGTCGGCCGTCGCAAACGATAATTGGATCTCGTTGACTCCGCCGCTCTCCGGAATTGGCTCCGCCAGTATCGCGTACACCATTGCCAGCTACTCCGGACTCTCGGGGCGAAGTGGTTCCCTTAGCGTCGCCGGCTCCACCATCAGCGTGAATCAGTCCGGAGTGCAGTGTGGGCTCACGCTCTCCGACGACACCGCCTATGCCGGCGCGGGCGGTGTCTCTCAAACCGTTCAGCTCACCCTGACGCACGGCGCTTGCCCGTGGACGGCCGCCAGCGATGCAAGCTGGTTAACCATTACCTCCGCCTCCAGCGGAACTGGGTCGAGTTCCCTCGACTTCTCCGTCGCGCCGTTGCCCTCGCAAGGCGCCCGCACCGCCCACCTCACCATCAATGGCGAGACCTTGACCGTCGACCAGTTCGGCATCTCACAGCCCGGCCGTACACCGACTGCTGTCTTCCGCCACACCTCTGGAGGAATCGCCGTAGCCTCCTATGCTTCCTCTTCCTTCAAACTGAACGGGGGGGTCTTCGGCGGTGAACCCGCCTCCGCGCAAGACTCTCTCGGCAATACTTACTTTGCCTCTCTCGACCGGCACGGCGGCGCATACGCGAATACTTTCCTGGCGGCGTCGAGTTCCTGGGCGCAGTTGCGTTTCGGTGGCGGTAATTTCCAGGGCGATTTGAGTCTTACGGTCACTCCCAACGGCACGGTCTTCGTAGCCGGCCGCGACCGCTGGCGGGGCTACTGGGCAACCACGTTCAGCACGGCGGGCGGCTTTGCGCCCTGGACCAGGCTCGGCGGCGTCTTCGACACCGATCCCTCGATTGCCGCCTCCCCCGACGGTTCGGTTTACGTCGTTGGGCGTGACACCTGGGGCGGCCTCTGGGCCAATCGGTTCGTACCGGATTCCGGCTGGCAAGGCTGGACTTTCGGCGGCGGCGTAGTCAGCGGCAAGCCCTCCGTCGCGGTCGGAACCGATGGCGTCGCCTACGTCGCCGTCCGCGACTATTTCGGCAGTGTGTGGATGGCGCGCCTGCGCCACCGGCGCTGGCTCAATTGGTCCTTCGGAGCCGGCAGCGGTCTCTCCAGCGACCCCACAATCGTCGCTAACGGCACGGGCACCGTCTACGTGGTAGTCCGAACTTTTGGCGGTAGCGTCTATTACCGTGGCTTCACCGAAGGCACGCCCGCGGGCTGGCATCCCTGGGTGGATGCCGGCGGCGTGCTGGCAGTCGCCTCGGCGGCCGGCTCCTCCGGTGAGCTCTACGTCTTCGGACGCGATCCCACGGGCAACCATTGGTGGTTCCGCGCCGGGACCTCGCAATGGACTAACGTCGGCAACCGGAACTATTCGGTCACCGGGCCGGCGGCATCTCCCCGATGAGAATCTGCGTTAAACATTTAGAAAGATACAGATGATTTAAGAAGAATTGGGATAAAATTGCAGAGTCCGCAAATCAGGGTTCCTAACTGGATGAAAAAGAATTGAGGCGCTGGCAATGAAGCCCGGTGAGCTCACCTACGAAGACCTACTGGCGCGTATCCGGAATGCCGAGGAGTTGCTGGCGGACTCTCCGGCGGATCCTCTTCAGGAAGTCACTGGGGCGCTCCGCGCTGCGCGCACTTCCCTCGAACAACTCTTCGGGCAGCGGACCGAGGACTTGCAGCGGTTGGGCACCGCGATCGAGTGCGCGGCCGAATCGATTCTCATCACATCCGCCGATGGGACTATCGGATATGTCAATCCGGCTTTTGAAGAAGTCACCGGTTACACGCGGGCCGAAGTACTCGGACGGCAGCCTAACATACTCAAGAGTGGACGGCATGACGACGCATTTTACCGAACCATGTGGGAGACACTACTGGCTGGTAACGTGTGGCAGGGCCGCATCACGAATCGGAAAAAGGATGGGAGTCTGTTCGAAGAGGCCGCTACGATCTCTCCGATTCGCGACAGCAACGGCGCGATCACGGGGTTCGTCGGCGTAAAGCGAGACATCACCCGCGAGCTGCAACTCGAGGCGCAACTGCTTCAGGCCCAGAAGATGGAAGCCGTCGGCCGGCTCGCCGGCGGCGTGGCCCACGATTTCAACAACCTCCTCACCGTCATCAACGGTTACACCGATCTCGTGCTGGCCAAACTCCCCAGCGTCGACCCTAACCGCGGCCACCTCGCCGAAGTTCGAACCGCCGGCGAACGCGCCGCCGCCCTCACGCGCCAATTGCTGGCCTTCAGCCGCCGGCAGAACGTCCGCCCGCAACTCCTCGACTTGAACACGGTGGTCGAGGCAGCCGCCCGCATGTTCACACGAATGACGGGAGGGCAGTCGTCCGTCACGCTACATCTGGAGGATGGACCTTTGCCTGTGCTGGCCGACGAAGGGCAACTCGACCAGGTGCTGATGAACCTGGTGACCAACGCGCTGGATGCGATGCCCAGCGGCGGAACAATTGAGATCGCCACCGCGAAAGTAGACACACCCGTCCCCGGATTGCATCGTCGCACCGCGCCGGGCGGCCTCGCAAGACTCGCCGTATCCGATACCGGACAGGGAATGGACAAAGAAACCCTGTCGCATATCTTCGAGCCTTTCTTCACCACCAAGGAAGTCGGCAAAGGCACTGGTCTTGGACTTCCAACGGTACAGGGAATCGTCGACCAGAGCGGCGGCTGGATCGAGGTACACAGCGAAATTGGCCGGGGTACCCGGTTCGAGATCTTTCTTCCTCTCGCCGCCCACGGGCGCGGCCCCAAGGGCAAGGCGAGTCGCCCCTCACCGAGCCAGACGGGCGGATTGGAAACAGTGCTTTTGGTAGATGATCAGCAGGATGTCCGGCGGTTTGCATCCACGGTCCTCCGCAGCTACGGCTACGAAGTGCTGGAAGCCGACGGATCTGACGATGCCATAAAGCAGGAGCGCGAGTGGCAGGGAAAGATCCATCTTTTGCTGACCGACCTGATGATGCCGGGAATGAATGGTCGCGAGTTAGCGACAGTCTTACGGCAACGGCGACCGGACATCAAGGTGATCTATCTATCCGGCCACCCGGCTGAACTGCTGGCGCAGGCAGCGAACAATCCGGCGGACGATCTCATCCATAAGCCTTTTACGCCGGAAAGCCTTGCGGCTCGGGTGCGAAAAACTTTGGGCTCAGAAAAATAGGGCATCCCTTGCGGGATGCCCCATTCTGACACGGAGAGAGGAAAGTTACTTCTTCGGCAGCAGAACTGTGTCGATGACGTGAATAACACCATTAGACGTTTCGATGTCCGTCTTGACCACATTGGCGTTACCGACCATGACATTCGAACCCTTCACGGCAACTTTGACCGACTGGCCCTGAACGGTCGACGCCGACTTCAACTTCACGACATCGGCGGCCATCACCTTGCCCGACACGACATGGTAGGTCAGAATCGAAACGAGCTGCGCCTTGTTCTCGGGCTTCAGCAGGTTCTCGACTGTGCCCGCGGGCAACTTCGCGAAGGCTTCGTCGGTCGGAGCGAAAACGGTAAAGGGGCCAGGTCCTTTCAGGGTCTCCACGAGGCCCGCCGCCTTGACGGCAGCCACAAGGGTGTTGAATGATCCCGCTGACACGGCTGTATCGACGATATCGCCGGCGAAAGCGGAAACGGCCAGCAGGGCGCTGGCGGACATGAGACGGAAAAGCTGTTTGCTGATCATAATTTGGTGTTCTCCTTAGTTCGAACACCTTAAGAGACTAAGTCGGGCGCAGTGTAGATCTAAAAATCGTCTGGAAACTTCATTCTCCTGCAAACAAACAAGTTAGTGCGCTTCGGATCTGCCCGTGATGCTGTTTGAATACCGGAAGTTTCAACTGGAAACGTTAAATCTCCAGCCCTCCGCCGCCTACGTCGGATTGTCTTTCTTCAATATCGTCGCGCCCACCGCCCCGCCCACCATCGGCAATGCGGTCAGAAATAGAAACAGCACAACCAGGGCCCCAAACAGCCGCGGCGATTGAATCCCGGCGATGAATTCTTCGAAGTTCAGATCCCCACCCGCCGCGTTCACCTGCTGCCGCACCGATTCCCGGACCTCGTCGCTCATCAGCGCCAGCACCATGAACACCAGCATCACCAGCGTGATCAGGAAGACGAACAATCCGGTTAGCCAGCCCATTCGCGCCCCGCTGCCCGCCGTCAACGATGCCCCCGTCTTCCTGTGATAGAGGTACACTGCCCCAAACCCCGCCGCCGGCAGCACAAGCACCGATGCCAGCATCCGCACCACGCCGCCAAACGGCATGAACAGCATCATCGAAACCGCCATCGCCATCAGCATGGCCGTCCGCACCGCCAACCGGTTATGGAAGTTGATCACGTGCGGCGCAGCCGCGACCGGAGCCGGGGCGGCGGGCACGGCAACCGCTACCGGCTGCTCCTCGGCCTGTGATTCCTCGGCCACCGAAAGCTCCCGCGTCGGCCGCCCGCACTTGTGGCAGAACAAGGCTCCGTCCACGAGTTGCGTGCCGCAGGTACAATACCCCATTACCGCTTCAGTGTAGCAACTACACTGGTCTCTAACCCTTTTTATGAACCCTGTCACTCTGCTCGTGCTCTCCAAGCCTCATGCCTCCTATCTGCGGCTGCTCGAACAGTTGCCCGACTCCACCCACATCGTTGTCGGCAATCAACTGGAAATGTTCGAGAATGCGGCCCCCAAGGCCGATGTCCTGTTGAACTGTTTCAGCCCCCTTCGCCTTTTCCGCGATCTCTTCCTCCGGTGTCCCAATCTCAACTGGGTCCACTCGTTCTCCGCGGGCGTCGAGAACACGCTGTTCCCGGAACTAATTGCCAGCCCCGTGCCCCTCACCAACGCCCGTGGTGTGTTCTCGCGGTCGCTCGCCGAATTTGCCATCGCCGGCGCCCTGTTCTTCGACAAGAAGATCGCCGACATGCGGCGCCAGCAGGCCGAAAGCCGCTGGGTCAACATGGATGTCGACGAGTTGCACGGCAAGACCATGGGCATTGTCAGTTATGGCAGCATCGGTCACGCCTGCGCCCGGCTCGCCAAGGCTTTCGGCATGAAGGTCGTGGCTTCGCGCCGCCGGCCCGAACTGTCTTCCTCCGACCCTCTCGTCGACCGCATCTACGGCCCCGGCCAGTTGCGCGACATGCTGGCCATCTCCGACTTCGTCGTGATCGCCTCGCCCATCACGCCCGAAACGCGCGGCATGGTGGGTCCCGAGGAGTTGGCCGCCATGAAGCCATCCGCCGTGCTCATCAACGTCGGCCGCGGACCCGTTGTCGTGGAATCCGCCCTGATCGACGCCCTCAGCAACCACCGCATTCGCGGAGCCGCCCTCGATGTCTTCGACGTCGAACCGCTCCCCGCCGGCCACCCTTTCTATTCCCTCGACAACGTTCTGCTCTCGCCCCACTCCGCCGACCACACCCCGGGCTGGACCGACCAGTCGATGGTTTTCTTCGTCGAGAATTTCCACCGCTACGCCTCTGGCCAGCCCCTCGACAACATCGTCGACAAGCACGCCGGATACTAGAAGTTTGATGATCTGTCTGTTCGCGATGCTGCTCGCCGGCGTCTACCAGCCCACGCCCGAGAACCTCAAAGCTCGGGAATGGTTCCAGGACGCCCGCCTCGGCCTCTTCATCCACTGGGGTCTGTTCAGCGCCCTGGAACGCGGCGAAATGGCCATGGACCAGGAACAGATTCCCATCGCCGCCTACGAAAAGGTCCCCGAGTTGTTCAGCCCCACGCTCTACAACCCTGCCGAATGGGTGACCCTGGCCCGCCAGGCCGGCATGCGCTACATCACCATCACCGCCAAGCACCACGACGGATTTGCGCTCTGGTCGACTCGCCAGACTCCCTGGAATATTGTCGATGCAACACCCTACCGCCGCGACGCTATCGCCATGCTCGCCGAGGAATGCCGCAAGCAGAACATCAAGCTGTTCTTCTATTACTCCCAGCTCGATTGGATCGACCCCGATTATTTTCCCCGCGGCCGTACCGGCCAGCACTCCGGCCGCGCCAATCAAGGCAACTTCAACCGCTACCTCGATTTCGTCGCGCGCCAGTTGCGCGAACTCCTTACCGATTACGGGCCCGTTGGCGGCATCTGGTTCGACGGCTCGTGGGACAAGCCGTTCGCCGATTGGCGTCTGCCCCAGACCTACGCCTTCATCCATTCACTTCAACCCGCCGCCCTCATCGGCAGCAACCACGGCGGTAAGCCGAATGACGGCGAAGACTTTCAGATCTTCCACAAGCGTCTGCCGCCGGCCATCGCCTCGGGTCTTCCGGCCGAATCCGCCGACACCATGAATGGCTCCTGGGGCTACAACGCGGCGGACCGCAAATTCCGCTCCGGCCCCGATCTCATCCGGCAACTGGTTCGTGCCGCCGGCCTCAACAGCAACTTCCTGCTCAACGTCGCCCCCATGCCCACCGGCCAGCTTCCAACCGAAGCGGCCGACCGTCTGAAGGAGATCGGGCAGTGGACCTCGAAATTCGGCGAAACCATCTACGGTACTCGCGGCGGACCGCTGCCGCCGCAACCCTGGGGCGTCACCACGCAGACCAAAGACAGGATCTATGTGCACGTCCTCGACTCTTCCGCCGAGTGGCTCACGCTCCCTGGCATCACCTTCCGCAAAGCATTCCCCTTCGGCGGCGATAAGCCGCTCGAGATCCGCGAAACCGCCCAGGGGCGGGCTCTCCGCCTGCCCCCGCGCCACCCCATCGACAGCATTCTGGTTCTGGAAAAATGACGATCACTCTTGACGACATCCGCGCCGCGGCCGCCCGCATCTCCTCCATCACCCACCGCACGCCGGTGATGACCTCCCGCACCTTTAACTCGCTCTCGGGCGTCTCGGCCCACTTCAAGTGCGAGAATTTCCAGCGCGGCGGCGCCTTTAAACTGCGAGGCGCGGCCAACGCCATCCTCGCCCTCAAACCCGCCCGTGTCGTGGCCTACTCTTCCGGCAACCACGCCCAGGCCGTCGCCATCGCCGCCCGCGAAGTCGGCATTCAGGCCACCATCGTCATGCCCAACGATGCGCCGAAATCGAAAGTGGATGGCACACGCGGCTACGGAGCGGAGGTCGTCATCTACGACCGGCTCCGCGAAGACCGTGTGGCCATCGGCGAAGCCCTTGCCCGTGAGTACAACGCCACGATCATTCCTCCGTTCGACCATCCGCTCGTGATGGCTGGGCAAGGCACCGCCGCCTTGGAACTCATCGAAGCGGTGCCCGATTTGGATGCACTGGTGGTCTGCGTCGGCGGCGGCGGCCTCATCTCCGGCTGCGCCACCGCGGCCAAATCGCTCAACCCCAACATCCGCGTGTTCGGCGTCGAGCCGTCCGATGGCAACGACACCTGGCTTTCGCTTCAGGCCGGGCATCAGGTCCACATCGACCCGCCCACCACCATTGCCGACGGTCTCCGTGCCCAATCGCCGGGCAAGCTCACGTTCCCCATCGTTCAGCAGCTTGTCGAACAGGTGGTCCTGGTCACCGACGACGAAATTCGCGCCGCGATGAAGTTTGCGCTCCTCCGCATGAAGATCCTCATCGAGCCCAGCGGAGCCGTCGCCATGGCCGCCGTCCTGCACCAAAAACTCCCGCCAAATCTCGGACGGGTCGGCATCATCGTCTCTGGCGGCAATGTCGACTTCGAGGTCCTTCAGTCCCTGTGATGGTGGCGGCGTTCGCCCGGTTTGCCGAGAGGCTGCAGTCAGCCGCCGGCGCAATTGCGCGCTGGTGCGACGCTCACCGCTTCCTGGTGTTTGCGCTGTTCTCCGCCGTCCATATCCCCGCCCTGGTTGTAGTAGCCAAGGGCACCCAATTCTGGTTCGATGAGCTGTTCACTTACTACCT